>NZ_JBYSZA010000037.1:0-52829 GCF_058786735.1 Pseudomonas sp. FW305-7 | reverse complement strand
GGGGTATAGCGCAGTCCGGTAGCGCGCCTGCTTTGGGAGCAGGATGTCAGGAGTTCGAATCCCCTTACCCCGACCATATTAAAAATCCTCGTATCGAAAGATACGGGGATTTTTTTTGCCTGAAATTCATGAACAGGCAGACACAAAAAAGCCGCGCTTCCCGAAAGAGAGCGCGGCTTGGTTTTTCCGGCAATCAGGCGCCGTCTTGGTCTTTGAGGTGTTCGAACAGACCTTTGGGCATTTTCTTGCCATTGGCTTCAAAGTTGGCCTTCACGTTGTTGTAGGCCTCTTGCTCGTCGATGAAGCCATCGTGGTTGGTGTCGATTTTGTCGAAGTCGGACTTTGGCGCAACTTTCAGAAATTCGGCACGGGAAACCTTGCCGTCGCCATCACTGTCGGTCTTGGCCATCGAAGCGTCGCCGCATTTGCCTTCGCCACATTTGCCTTCAGGGGCTTTCACCGAGGTTTCTGCCGAAGCGACCATGTAGCCCTGAGCCAGCGGCTGTGCAGCGAATACCGAGCCGGACAGCATCAGACCGCCAGCCAATGCAGCGCCGAGCAGGCCAATGGATTTTTTGCCGAGAGTCGAAGTGCGGGACATTTACATTCTCCTGGGCTGCACAGCGCAACCACACGTTATGGACGTTCGCCTGAGCAGGTGTTGCTCGGGTGTGGCCATTAAGCGGTGGCGGTGTATCGCGTCTGTGTCGCGGAGCGGGGGAGTTTGTAAGCGAAGTCGGGATATAGAGGGCGCAGATACACTACGAGACAGAGTTGCGAAGCAAATCTAGGAGTGAGCCTGCTCGCGATAGCGCTGTGTCAGAGGACATATTTGTCATTTGACACACCGCTATCGCGAGCAGGCTCACTCCTACGGGTTTTTAGTGCAGCTTCAGGCGCGGCTCGGTGCCACGACCAATCTTGCTGCCCAGCATCAGCATCGCCGTGCGGAACGGCCCGTACAACGCCATCTGGTGCATGCGATACAGCGACACGTAAAACATCCGCGCCAGCCAGCCCTCAAGCATCACGCTGCCAGTCAGGTTGCCCATCAAGTTACCCACAGCCGAAAAACGCGACAGCGAAATCAGCGAGCCGTAGTCGGTGTACTTGTACTCCGGCAGGGTCTTGCCTTCGATGCGCAGCTTCAGCGATTTGGCCAGTAACGAAGCCTGCTGGTGCGCCGCTTGCGCCCGTGGCGGTACGTTGCGGTCGGTTCCCGGTTGCGGGCAGGCTGCGCAGTCACCGAAAGCGAAGATGTTCTCGTCGCGGGTGGTTTGCAGTGTCGGTAGCACTTGCAACTGGTTGATGCGATTGGTTTCCAGGCCGTCGATGTCCTTGAGGAAACCCGGTGCGCGAATACCGGCTGCCCAGACCTTCAGGCTGGCCTTGATCTCGTTGCCGTCGGCGGTGATCAGGCTGTCGGCCGTCACTTCGCTGACCGAAGCATTGGTCATCACATTGACCCCGAGTTTCTCCAGGGTCTTGTGTACCGGTCCGCTGATGCGCTCCGGCAGGGCAGGCAGCACACGTGGCCCGGCTTCGATCAGGGTGATGTGCATGTTTTCCGGTTTGATCCGGTCCAGGCCATAAGCCGCCAGTTCATGGGCGGCGTTGTGCAGTTCTGCCGCCAGTTCGACACCGGTGGCGCCGGCGCCGACGATGGCCACGCTGATCTGCTCGACCACATCGGTCTGCCCGGCGTGCGCCCGCAGATAGTGGTTGAGCAGTTGCTGGTGGAAACGCTCGGCCTGTTTGCGCGTGTCGAGGAACAGGCAGTGCTGCGCCGCGCCCTGAGTACCGAAATCGTTGGTGGTGCTGCCGACGCTGATCACCAGCGAGTCGTACTGCACTTCACGCGCCGGAACGAGTTCAACGCCGTTTTCGTCGTAGGTGGCGGCCAGCTGGATTTTCTTCTGTGCACGATCGAGCCCGCTCATGCGCCCCAGCTGGAACTCAAAGTGGTTCCATTTCGCCTGGGCAACATAGTTGAGTTCGTCTTCGGAGGAGTTCAGCGATCCGGCGGCCACTTCGTGCAACAGCGGTTTCCAGATGTGCGTCAGGTTCGCGTCGACCAGCATCACACTGGCCGTGCCACGTTTGCCCAGAGTCTTACCCAGACGGGTAGCCAACTCCAGACCGCCGGCGCCGCCGCCGACAATAACAATACGATGGGACATGGGGATAACTCGCAAGGTTTTTAAAGGAAATCGGTGCAGTCAACCGAGCGAGCGCGAGGCAGCTCATAGCGTCAGGTAACTGATAAGTCGGCTCAACAGGCCCAGACCAATGGTCACTGCCAGCACCAGCACCAGGAGCATCCACGACCGGAAAGGCCGGCGCTCGACACGGTGTTGGGACAGTTGCAGGTACTCTTCGACATGCTTTTGGTCTTCGGGGTTCAGGCGGCTGGTCATATTGGCCTCGTCAGGTAGACGTTGCTGAATGTGCAGAAGCTACAGCGGTTTTCAACCGGGGTTGAACGCAGCATAGCCGCTGTCCGGAACAGGCTCGACGGACACGCCATCATCAAGGCGAATGATCCCGCTTTGTAACACTCGCGCAGTAATTCCGCCATGCCCGCGCACTGCTTGAAAAGTGCCGGGGCCGAGGTTGTTTTGCAGGCGTGCGCAGGGCTGACACCAGCCGGTGGTTTCGAATATTGCCTGACCGATGCGAAAGCGCCGACCCTTGAGACTAAACAGATTGATACCGCTGATAACGAGATTGCGCCGCAGATCTTCAGGCTTCACCGGTTGATCGGCCGGGCGCCCCATCAATGCGCTGATCACCGCCAGATGTTCCCACTGAATCAGCGTCACCTGCCGCGCGTTGCGCACACCGGGGCGCGCATGATCACCGGTCAGCCCAGCCTCCAGCCGGGCTTCTACGGCATCGAGTTCGATCATCGGCCCCCGGGATTCAGGACGCACACCAATCCAGCGCACCGTGCCGGTTTGCGGAACATCGGCGATCAACTGCTGAAGTGGCGTCACAGGCTGATCCCGACATCAAAAACAATGCTGCGGCCCAGGTTGCTGCGCAGGAAATCCGGTGCATCCGGGTGGGCGAAGAGCACGCGGGCGAAAGTCGGGCCGACGAGTGACAGCGAACGCCAGCCCTGACGCAAATATTCGGTGGGCGGCGGGAAATGACTGTTCAGGTCGAGCACCTCACGTTTGAGGCTGGCGAAGGCAATGATGTCCAGTTCGCCCAGATCCATCCCGCGCTCCTTGTAGTTGTGCGCTTTTTTGCGCAGGGTCGGCGCCAGCCTCATCAGAAATTCGTTGGCCGGGATCCGTCGCGGCTTGGCTTCACGGCGCACCAGTTGGCTGAGGGAGAAGGCACTACGGCGACGCTGCAATTCATCGCGCCATTCGTCGTTGAGGCGTCGGCCTTCATCAAGGACGAAGAACACCTCGAAATTGGCATCACGAAACAGCACATCCGGCGGCTCGCCGGCGGGCGCGAATTCGTCGGCGCGGTAGGGAATGTTCAGGCCTTGCAGCAGGCGCTGACAGACCCAACGCTCACGCTCCCATTTGCGGGCATTGGACAGGAACGCGTTGGCCTGCTCGGCCGCGATGGTCAGCAGGCGTAAATAATCTGAGTCATCCATAGGCCCAAGCTTAGCGTTCAAATGCGACAAGCAGAAAGCCTTGCGTGGCAAAGTGCGTCAGTGGGCAATCCGAAGAGGCGGTATAGACTGTTGGAAAGCGTCCATTGATACCAAATCGAGGAGATTGAACGTGAATTCACGCTGGCTACTGTTGTTTGCTTTAGTTCCGCTGTTTGCCCATGCACTCGATACCGGCGAACGACTCGCACCCTGGACATTGCTGGATCAGTACGATAAGGCCTACACACTCGATAACGGCGCCACAACGCTGTTGGTGGCGCGGGACATGGATGCCGCCAAACTGATCAAGGAAGCCTTGAAAGATCAGCCCAAGGGCTATCTGGAGGCGCGCCACGCGGTATTCGTTGCAGATATCCAGCGCATGCCGGCGCTGATCGCCAAGATGTTTGCCGTGCCCGCCATGCGTGACTACAACTATCGGGTCATGCTCGACCGAGAGGGCCGGGTCGCATCGCGCTATCCCGGCGTAGAAGGCCAGGTGTTGTGGCTGCAACTGAAGGACGGCCGACTGCTCGAACAACATCAGTACGCCAACGCGATCCAACTGCGCGAGGCTTTGGAGAAGGCGCGGCCATGATCGGTGCCGAGGTGCTGTCGACTGCAAGCCTGGTGCTGGGCTGGCTGATTTATGTGCCAGTGCTGCTCTGGGCGATCTTTCGCGCACCGTGGGTCGAGTTGTTCAGTGACAGCCGCCGTCAGCATTTACTGTTCGGCACGGTGTTCGCGTTGTTTCTGTTGTGGCTGGTGCGCAGGGATTTCGACACCGGTGTGTCGTATCACTTCATCGGCATGACTGCCGTGACGCTGCTGCTCGACTGGCCGCTGGCGATTGTCGGCGGAGTGGTGGCGCAAGTTGGTTTGTTGCTGCTTGGGCGTCAGGATCTCGCGGCGCTCGGGGTCAATGGCGCGTTGTTTATCCTGCTGCCGGTGCTGATCACCGAGTGCGTGGCGATTCTCGTCGAGCGCGCTCAGCCCCGTAATCCGTTCGTGTACATTTTCTGTTCAGGATTCTTCGCTGCGGCGCTTTCAGCCCTTTTGTGCTTGATCCTGAGCCTGACACTGTTGTGGTACGACGGTCTTTTTGCCATGCCGGAGTGGCTGGAAGATTTCATCGGGTATCTGTGGTTGCTGCTGTTTCCCGAAGCGTTCATCAACGGCATGGTGATCAGCGCACTGGTGGTGTTCTGCCCGGAATGGCTGGAGACCTTCAACCGCACGCGCTACCTTTCGGCGCCGTGGAAGGACGACGATCCGAAGTCTTGATCCACATCAAACCCGCCACGCGCCGGAAATTTCATGCTCGCGCAAATCCCTTCAGGAGCAGCGGCATGAGTGTTTACGAGTGGGCTAGGCAGGAAACCCGGCAGAGTCTCGAGATGGCGCAGGAGGTGGGGTTCGATCCGGGCTTGAGCTTGCGCGCCTTGCTCAGTGCGGTGGTGCAACAGAGCAAGGCGGTGCGGAATGCCGAGGACTTGGCCGACGAGTTGCGCTTTCTCGCGGAAAACCTCGACGATGATCAGGACTACGGCTTCATGCGCCCCTGATCGGAATCAGTGACGCGGGTCGAAATCGCCGGAAAACATTTCATCTTCGGCGTCCGGTGCGACCGGGATCTTGTGCTCTTCGGACGCCCAGGCGCCGAGGTCGATCAGTTTGCAGCGATCGGAGCAGAACGGACGGAATTTGTTCTCGGGGGTGAATTCCACGGGTGCGCCGCAGGTCGGGCATTCAAGGGTTGGGATCGGGCTCATGATTGGCCTCCATTTAAAGTCAGGTAAAAGTCATGCAGGCGCTCGACCTCGCTGTGCAGCCAGGCGAGGTCGCGGTCGTTGACCACCACGTCGTCGGCACGGCTCACACGGTCTTCACGGCTCGACTGGGCCGCGAGGATCGCCTGAACCTGCTGTTCGCTGGTCTGGTCACGCTGCAAGGTGCGTTCGATCTGCAGTTGTTGCGGGGCGTCGATCACCAGGATGCGCTGGGTCATTGCGTATTGCCCGGACTCGATCAATAGCGGCGAAACCAGAATCGCGTAGGGCGATTTTGCCTGTGCCAGATGATCAGCGATTTCCTCGGCGATCAGCGGATGCAGCAGGGCTTCGAGCCAGCGGCGTTCCTCCGGGACCTCAAAGATCAGCTTGCGCAGGGCGGCGCGATCCAGCGTGCCGTCAGCCTGCAATACGCCAGCACCAAAGTGCTCGGCAATCTTCGACAAGGCTGGGCGCCCCGGCTCGACCACCCAGCGCGCCGCGTGATCGGCGTCGACCACATGGATGCCAAGGTCGATGAAGTGCTGGGCCGCAGCGCTTTTGCCGCTGCCGATGCCGCCGGTCAGACCGAGAATCCAGGGTTTTTCCACAGGGGTATTCATTGCAAACCGACAAACTGCCAATAGAAGTCGGTTATTTGACCACCCCAGAGCAAGGCAATCCAGCCGGCAATTGCCAGAAAGGGGCCAAAGGGGATCGGCGCCGAAGTTTTCTGTTCACGCACACGCAGCAGAATCACCCCGATGATCGCCCCCACCAACGATGACAGCAGGATCGTCAGCGGTAGAATCTGCCAACCTCCCCAAGCGCCAAGCAGCGCCAGCAGCTTGAAATCACCGTGACCGATGCCGTCCTTGCCGGTCAGCAGCTTGAACAGCCAGAACACCGACCACAGCGCCAGATACCCGGCCACCGCACCCCATAATGCCTCGTGTAACGACACGAACATGCCGAAACTGTTGACGATCAGCCCCAGCCACAACAACGGCAGCACCAGCACATCGGGCAGCAGTTGATGCTCGGTGTCGATCAGGCTCATCGCCAGCAAGCCCCAGGTGAGAAAGATCAACAGACAGGCCGGCCAGCCAAATCCGAAATGCCAGGCGATGAATGCCGAGAGCAGTCCACAGGCCAGTTCGGTCAGTGGATAGCGTTTGCTGATGGGCGTGGCGCAGGCCGAGCAGCGTCCACGCAGCCACAGATAACTGAGTAGCGGAATGTTCTCCCAGGCACGGATTCGATGTGCGCAATGTGGACACTCGGAGTGGGGCAGCATCAGGTTGTAGGTGGGCAACGGTGTTTCGCTGGGCAGACCGAGGACGTCCTGGGCCTGCTGGCGCCAATCGCGCTCGAGCATTTTCGGCAGGCGCCAGATCAGTACATTGAGAAAACTGCCGACCACCAGGCCGAGCAGCAACGCCGTGCAGACAAAAGCCAACGGATAGAGGGCAAACAGTTCGTCGATAGGCATGTCAGATCGCTGAGCCGAGTTGGAAAATCGGCAGGTACATGGCGACTACCAGACCGCCGACGATCACCCCCAGGACCACCATGATGAACGGCTCCATGAGGCTGGTTAGGTTGTCGACCATGTTATCCACTTCGTCCTCGTAAAACCCGGCGACCTTGTCGAGCATCTCGTCCAGTGCGCCAGACTCTTCGCCGATCGCGGTCATCTGCACGGCCATATTGGGAAAGACGCCGGTGGTGCGCATCGAAAAATTCAACTGCATACCGGTGGAAACATCCTGGCGAATACGCAACACCGCGCGCTTGAACACCACGTTGCCGGTGGCGCCGGCCACCGAGTCGAGGGCCTCCACCAACGGTACGCCGGCTGCAAAAGTCGTCGACAGGGTGCGGGCGAATCGGGCGACGGCCGACTTGTACATCAGTGTGCCCACCAGCGGCAGTTTCAGCAGCCAGGTGTCTTTGCGGTCGCGCAAGGCCTGAGACTTTTTCAGGGCGTGGCGGGTGCCGAAAATCGCCGCCGCCAGTACACCGAGAATCGCCCACCACCATTGCTGCATGAATTCCGAGAGGCTGATGACCATCAGGGTGAACGCCGGCAACTCGGCACCGAAGCCGGAAAACACCGACTGGAACTGTGGCACCACTTTCACCAGCAGAATCCCGGTCACCACCGCCGCGACCAGCACCACAGCGGTAGGGTAGGTCATGGCTTTCTTGATCTTGGCCTTGAGCGCTTCGCTTTTTTCCTTATAGGTCGCGACCCGCTCGAGCAACGTATCGAGGGCACCGGACTGTTCGCCGGCATCCACCAGGTTGCAGTACAACTCGTCGAAATACTGCGGCTTCTTGCGCAACGCGTTGGCGAAACTGTTGCCAGCGGCGACTTCCTGTTTCACCTCGTCGACCACTTTGCGCATCGCCGGGTTTTCGAAACCTTCGCCGATGATGTCGAATGACTGCAACAACGGTACGCCAGCCTTCATCATGGTCGCCATCTGCCGCGTGAACAGGGCGATGTCCTGCGCCTTGATGCGTTTACCAAAGCTCAGTATCGAGGCGGATTTCTTGCGCACCTTGCCCGGGTTGATCCCCTGTTTGCGCAACTGCGCCTTGATCAGCGCCGGGTTGAGCCCACTCAGCTCACCAGTCATTTTGCTGCCTTTCTTGTCCGTGCCTTCCCAGGCATAAACACTGATTTTCGCTGCCTTGACCGCCATGTTCAGTCCTTGGTGACCCGGTTGATTTCTTCCAGGCTGGTGATGCCTTGCATCGCCTTGTGCAGGCCGGAAGTGCGCAGGTCATCGAAACCGTCGCGACGCATCTGGATATCGATTTCCAGCGAGTTGCCTTCGGCCATGATCAGTCGCTGCAGTTCGGGTGTGTTCTTCACCACTTCATAAATCCCCACGCGCCCCTTGTAGCCGCCGTTGCAGTGATCGCAACCGACCGGTTCGTAGATCGTGAAACTGCCGATGCGTTCCTCGGGGAAACCTTCCTTGATCAGGGTTTCGCGGGGAATCTCGATGGCTTTCTTGCAATGGCTGCACAGCTTGCGCGCCAGTCGCTGGGCGATGATCAGGCTGACCGAGGTGGCGATATTGAAGCCGGGGATGCCCATGTTGTGCAGGCGGGTCAGGGTTTCGGCTGCGCTGTTGGTGTGCAGGGTCGAAAGCACAAGGTGGCCGGTTTGCGCGGCCTTGATGGCGATCTCGGCGGTTTCGATGTCACGGATCTCACCGACCATGATGACGTCCGGGTCCTGACGCAGAAATGAACGCAGGGCCTGAGCGAAATCCAGCCCCTGTTTGGGATTGACGTTGACCTGGTTGATGCCTTCCATATTTATCTCCACAGGGTCTTCGGCGGTGGAGATGTTGATGTCGACGGTATTGAGAATGTTAAGCCCGGTGTACAGCGACACGGTCTTGCCTGAGCCGGTGGGGCCGGTGACCAGAATCATGCCTTGTGGCTGTTTGAGTGCGGCCATGTACAGGTCTTTCTGCGCCGGCTCGTAGCCGAGCGCATCAATGCCGATCTGCGCACTGGACGGGTCGAGGATCCGGATTACCACTTTTTCGCCCCACAGGGTCGGCAGGGTGTTGACCCGGAAGTCGATCGACTTGCTCTTCGACAGGCGCATCTTGATCCGCCCGTCCTGGGGTTTGCGCCGTTCCGAGATGTCGAGGCTGGCCATGACTTTCAACCGTGCGGCGATTCTCCCGGCCAGTTGAATCGGCGGCTTGGCCACTTCGCGCAGAATGCCGTCGGTGCGTACGCGCACCCGGTAGTTCTTTTCGTAGGGCTCGAAGTGCAGGTCGGAGGAGCCGCTTTTGATCGCATCCAGCAGCATTTTGTGAACGAAGCGCACCACCGGCGCGTCGTCGGCGTCGAGTCCGCCGATGGCGTCCTGTTTGCTGTCGTCGATGGACTCGACATCAACGCCATCGAGGTCGACGTCGGCCATGTCTTCGAGGCCGCTGGCGTGGGTGTCGAAGAACTTTTCGATGGCATCGGTGAGCTTGTCGTCCTCCACCAGAATGGCTTCGGTGCTCAGCCCGGTGCTGAACTGGATGTCATTGATCGCCTGATGATTGCTCGGGTCGGAAATGCCCACGAACAGTTTGTTGCCGCGTCGCCACAAGGGCAGGGCGTGGTGCTGGCGCACCAGTTTTTCACTGACCAGGCCTTTGGGCTGGGTTTCCTTGTCCAGGCAATTAAGGTCCATGAAAGCCATGCCGAAGTGCTCCGAAGCGATCTCGGCCACCTGCCAGCTCTTCACCAGTTTGTTCTGCACCAGATAACTGACCAGCGACAGACGATTGCGCTGGGCCTGTTGCCAGGCTTGCTGGGCGCTTTTTTCCGTAAGCAGTTCGGCCTGCACCAATTGCTTGGCCAGACCGCTCAGAGCGATGTCATTCATGGGGATTCCGCACGCTTGCAGTTCATGACTTATAGCCTAGTCAAGTGACAGCGCCAAACACCCTCGGTGCAGGTGACAAAAAGTGTCAGATAGTGCGGTTGCAGGTTGTAGGAAATGGCGGCGTCCCGAGGACGCGCTCAGTCTTCCGGGCGTTGACCGGTTTGGCATGGGCTATGCTCAGTTCATCTCAGATCATGAGATTTCGACTCATGCATGGAGCGTGTCTATGAAAAAACAACAAGGTTTCACTCTGATCGAACTGCTGATCGTGGTGGCGATCATCGGGATTCTGGCGACCATCGCCTTGCCGCAGTACACCAAGTACCAGGCACGGTCGAAGGTGACGGCGGGGCTGGCGGAAATCAGCGCGCTGAAAGTGCCGTTCGAGGACACCATCAATCAAGGGACCGACCCGACGCTGACGCTGGTAACCGGTAGTGCAACCTATGTGACAACCAACTGCGGTACGGTGACTGCTTCGGGTACTGCGTCTTCGGGGGCAGGCACCATCGTTTGCACATTGGCCAATGCGCCCGCTCCCGTGTTGGGCAAAACCATCACGCTGACCCGCTCTGGCGGTGCGACGGGTAACACGGCCGGCGTCTGGAGCTGTGCATCGACGGTAAACGCCGACTACGCGCCTAAAGGTTGCCCTGGCAGTGGTACCTGATCATTCGGGTTAGTGTCGTCAAATGCCCCGCTTTGCGGGGCATTTTTCATTGCGTAGCACTTCACAAAAGCTTCAATAATTTCAGCGCTTTAGGAACTTTCCAAAAAACCGCAACTTGCATGTGAATTTTGCACATGTCATGCAATTTGCATGAATCCGGAAATTTGCGTTATTTGTAAGATATTGATTTATAACGATTTTATATGTTTTGAAAAGTTGGCACAGCGTTCGCAATATCTCCAGTAACCCTGCTGACAAGACATCCAGCAGACTTTCCAGAAAAACAGGAGTTACTCGTATGAAGAAGTTCGCTATCACTGCCGCTGCTGCTACCGCGCTGACCCTGACCATGGCTTCCGGTGCATTTGCACAATCCACCCAGGCTACCCAGGCTCCTATGACCCTGGCCGCCGGCGAAGTCACCAAGGCTAAAGAAGCTACTTCCGATACCTGGATCACTACCAAAGTGAAAAGCGATCTGGTCACCGAAAAAGGCATCCCAGGCACCGACATCAAAGTAGAAACCAACAAAGGCGTCGTTTCCCTGTCGTCGACTGTTGCTGTAACTGACGCTCAGAAAGCCACCGCTGTAGCGATCACCAAGAAAATCAAAGGCGTCAAAGCGGTCTCCGCTGACGGCCTGAAAGCCGAGTAAGGCATGACTTCTCGCCTGGACCGGGAGAAGGCGCGACAGACGGGCCGAGCAATACGTCTGCCGCAACTTTAGAGTTCATGCGAACGGTCACACGGATGTGACCATTACAGGCCCCGGCACTTGTGTCGGGGCCTGTTTTATTTGGCACGCAAAAACAATGTGGGAGCGAGCCTGCTCGCGAAAGCGCTCTGTAAGCCGACGAAGATGTCGACTGACGCAACGCATTCGCGAGCAGGCTCGCTCCCACATGGGTTTGGGTGTCGGGTCAGTTACCGCGCTTGCTGGTGATCTCGCGCAGGCGGTTGCCCTCAAAACGCAGGTATTGATACATGCCGTTGTTCGGGCCGTAGGTCCATTCCTCGACCTGAAACTCTTCTCGACGATTGGCGCTTCTCTTGTAGCCCAGTGCATCGCGGCTGACCGGTTCACCGCACTTCTGCAATACCTCGCTGGCGCGGTCGCCAAGGCTGACCAATTGACTGCCGCAGCGCAGGGTATCGGACGCTGAAGCCTGCCCGGCAACGAGCGTCAGCGCCATCGCGGCGAGCCACTTACCCTTCATCATTCGGCATCCAGGTGCATTTGCGTCACCACCCGACCATCGCTTTCGGCTTCGCCAAGATTGGCGTCGATGAAGTACACGCGATCGTCAGCCAGTTGGCCCTTGTCTACCAGATAATCCTTGATGCTGCTGGCGCGGTCCTGGCCCAACTGCCGCAGCAACACATCGCTCGAACTCCAGAACTGGATCACACCTGCGCGCATTTTCGCCGTGCGTTCTTCCTTGCCCAAGTCCTTCCATTCGGCCGGTGGCTGGGTTTTCAGACGCGTGCGGTAGATGCCTTCCAGCAGTGGACCCTTTTCGCTGTCCGGTACCTGCAGCAAGGAGGCCTGGGCGGGAACCTTGTCGCCGCGACGCTGGAGCATCTTGTAGTAGTTGTACTGGTATTCACGTTCCAGACGCTGTTCGGCGAGCAATGGGCCGTCGCTGCTTTTTGCGGCAGTGCCTTCGATTTCCAGGCGCAGGGCCGGACGTTCCTTGAGGGCTTGCGACAGTTTCACCAGTGCGGCTTCGGCATCCTTGTTCAATTCGCTGGAACCCGGTGCGAACGATACGGTGCCGAGGTCTTCGGAACCGCCACCGCTGACCAGCCCGCCAATCAGCTTGAACGGCGCCGCCGCGGCTTTGACGATCAGGTTGCGCAGGGTTTGCCAGACAATCGGCATCACGCTGAATTGCGGGTTGTTCAGGTCGCCGGTTACCGGCAGTTCGATGGAGATCTTGCCATCGACGTCCTTGAGCAAGGCAATCGCCAGTTTCAGCGGCAGGCTCACGGCATCCGGGCTGTCGACCTTTTCACCGAGTTGCAGTTGCTCGACCACCACTTTGTTCTCGGCTTTCAACTGGCCCTTGGTGATCAGGTAATGCAGGTCGAGGTTGAGCCGGCCCTTGCGGATACGGTACCCGGCGAATTTGCCGGAGTAGGGCGTCAGCGTGGTCAACTCGACCCGTTTGAAACTGGTGGTGATATCGAGGCTGGCCATCGGGTCGAATGGATTGACCGCGCCCTTGATGGTCACTGGCGCATAGCGATCAACCTTGCCCTTGATATCGACAGTGGCGGGTTTCACCTGTCGACTGTCGATGGTGCCAATCTGGCCGTTGAGTTGCTGCACGGCGGTGGCGAAGTTCGGCGTCAGGCTGAAGTCGGCGAAGTTGGCCGAACCATCGTTGATGGCAATGCCGCCGATGTGGATGCCTAGCGGTCTGTCTTTGCTGGCCGGTTTGGCCGTGGCGGTTTTTGTGCCGCTGTCAGCTGGTTGCGGAATCAGCAGGTCGTCGATATTGGTGGTGCGATCATCGTTGATCATGAAGCGCACATACGGCTGGAACAGGTTGACCTTGTCGATCGACAGGCTGTCACCGTGCTGATAATTCAGGCCTTCCACGACCACTTGCTGCCACTTGAGGAAGTCGCGGGTCTTCAGGGTGTCGAGAGTATGCAGTTGATCGACCTGAGCGCGGCCGGTCACGCTGAGCGCCAGTGGATTGGTGCTCTTGAGATTGACCTTGAGATCACTGCCGAGCATGCCGCTGCGCAGTTCCAGGCGAATGAACGGATTGATGTAGGACTGCGCGACACGCAGGTCGATGTCCTGGGTTTTTACGTTGAGCTGGGCGGTGACGGGGGCGAGATTGACCACGCCGTCGGCCATGACCTTGCCTTGCTTGCCCAGTCCGGTGTCGAGCTTGACCTTGAAAGGCGAGCCGTTGAGGCTGTCGAAATCCTGCAGGTCGGCGTTCAGCGGGCCGACATCCAGCGCTACCGGTGGATTGGCCGAGCGGTCGGCCACATGCACGGTGTAGTCGCGCAGTTGCACATCTTTAAGCAGCACTTGCCACGGCTTGCTCGGCGCGGTCGGTTCAGCTTTCGGCGAGTCGGCGGCGGCCGGTGTGCTTGCCGGCTCGGCGGCGGCTTTGGCGGCGGGTTTCGACGGTTGGCTGGCGAAGAGTTTCTGCCAGTCCAGTTGACCATCGGCTTCCAGAGCGGCCCAGGTTTCCAGTTTGTGGCTGCGAATCTTGCCGACCACCACTTGCTGTTTGGCCAGATCGACCGTGGTTTCACTGATATCGAGGCGTTCGAGCTTCGCCAGTGGGCGCCCGTCCGGTGCCTTGATCGCAAACGGCGCGATGCTCACCGCGACATTGTTCAGCAGCAGTTCGGTTTCTTTCGACAGATTGAGTTTGTACTCGGTACTGAGGCTGACCACGCCGTTCTCCAGCACCAGCGGCACGGCGTCGCGCACATAAGGCCAGAAGGACTTCATCTGCCCGTCGGTGATTTTCAGGGTGCCTTCGGAAGATATAGGGATCAGGCTGAAGTTGCCTTTCCAGTCGATCTGCCCGCCGGCCGGGCCAGCGGCGACCAACGTCATGTCGGCGCTGTCTTCGGGCAGGGTGCTGAGGTTTTTCAGTTCGAAGTCGAGTTTGTCGTAAAGGAATTCGATCGGTTCGCTGGGCCGCTCATCCTGAAAGTGCAGAGCGCCGCCAGCCAGTTTGATGCGGTCGATACGCAGCGGGAACGGTTTGGCGTCAGGGGCGGCCGGGGTCGGTTCGCTGGCCGGCAGCTTGAACAGACCCAGCAGGTTGAGCTGGCCGTTTTTGGCAAAGAGAATTTCGGTCTTGGATTTTTCCAGCTCGATATCGGACAGGTGCAGCGCTTTTGTCCACAGGCTGTCGAGTTGCAGGTTGGCGTACAGGCGTTCGAAACCGATCTGCTCCTTGCCCGGCTCGCCGATGACCAGGCCCCACAAGGTGACTTCAAGGCTGAACGGATTGAGTTCGATGCGCTGCAAATGCGCAGGCACCGTGGCGTAATTGGCCAGTTGCTGGTTGGCGATGCGCAGGGCGATGCCCGGCAAAATCAGAAACCCCAGCAGGCTGTAGAGGGCCAGAGCAGTCAACAGGGCGCCAATCGCGCGAATCAATCCTTTGGGCATGTGCGGCTTCATCTGTCTGAATCGGAGTGCCTTGGAGTATGGCACGCGATTCTGGTTCCGAAGTACCTGGCGTGGCACAGGATTGTTCAGATTCTTCTCCGATAGTGCAAAACACTGTGGGAGCTGGCTTGCCAGCGATGTGGGCGTTTCATTCGACAGGGATGTCGTCTGATCCACCGCAATCGCTGGCAAGCCAGCTCCCACAGGTTGTGCGCCGTTGCCAGCTTTTGGTCAGAGCTGGAGGATGAGGGTTTTCAGTGGCGGTTGTTGATCCATGGACGGGAAATCCGCGCCCGGGGTCATCACGCTCCATTCGCGCACCGGGCGCCCGGCCTTCTCCGCGCAGCGCAGCACCTGCTCACGCCAGTCATCCATGCTGACTTTTGCCAAGTTGTTGCAGCAGATCAGCACGCCGTTGTCAGCGGTGGTCAACAAGGCCGGTTTCAGCAGGCTCTGATAATCGCGCAGCAGATCTACGGTGCCGAACGCACTCTTGGCCCAGGCCGGCGGATCGAGCAACACCAGATCATATTGCCGCTGTTCGAGGCGTAGATAGCTCGGCAGTTTCTGCCCGCGTCGCTGACTGATCGGCAGGCCGGCAAGCTGGCGGATTGCCGGGAAGTAGTCGGACTGGATGAATTGCATCTCCGGCAGTTGCGGATTGAGCTGACCGTTTTCGCGACCGACCGCCAGATTGCCTTCGGCAAAATCCAGGTTGCACACCTCGCGTGCGCCACCGGCCGCCGCACTGAGGCCAACGCCACAGGTGTAGGCAAACAGGTTGAGGACGGATTTGCCCTTGGCGTGCTCCTTGACCCAGCCGCGGGTGTTGCGCAGGTCAAGGAACAGCAGCGGATCCTGCCCGGCATGGCGCCCGCGTACGCGGTAGTTGAGGCCCCATTCGTGACCGACCAGATCGGCCAGCGCCGCGTCGTCGGCGCGGTAGACGGTATCTTCACGGTCAATACGCGAGTTGCCCCGGGAACGATCGTTGTAGACCAGCAGGGTTTCGAAACCCAGAGTCTGGTTGACGATGGCATGCAATTGCAGCAGATCGTCACGCTCCAGCGTCTGGTGAAAGCTTTGCACCAGCAGTTGCGGACCATAGCGGTCGATGGTCAGGCCACCAGCGCCTTCCTGACTGCCGTGGAACAGTCGATAGCAGTCGGTGCCCTGGCTGTGCAGTTCGGCAAGCAAGTCCTGGCGTTGATCGAGGGCGGCGCGCAGCGCCTGATTCAAGGAAGACATGCGGGCGCCTTGCTGGTGAGAATTGGGGCGCGGGAGTTTAGCAGCTTGGCGGGCAATCGAGTGGCTACCATCGCGAGCAGGCTCACTCCTGCAAGGGATATATGTTGCATACGAATCTCCTGTAGGAGTGAGCCTGCTCGCGATGCTTTCAGGTGATCAAGCCCATTCGGCGTTTGGCCCGCTGCACCGAACCATTGCGCATCGCCCAACGCAGCATCGGCGCGCTGCGTTTGACGCTGGCGCGGATCAGTTGGCGTTGCAGCGAACTCTGGCGGACCTCGAGCATGTCGCTGGCCCAGTCCGGCAGCAGATCAATGCCAGCCTTCATCATCAAATCGCCAAACGGTCGCGCCAGAACGCTCGGTGCCGGCGCGTCGAGCAACAAGCGCAGGACTTCCCGGCTGCGTTCATCGCACAGCAACTGCGGGCGCATGCGTTGCAGATAATCCGCCACGGCTAGCCGAGACTTCGGCACATCGCGTGCGCCCAGACGCTCGGCGACCAAGGCGATTTCCGCGTAGTACCGATCCTGGTCCGCCCCTGACAACTGCGGATTGCGATAACGCAAATGCGCGGCAAGGAAGTTGCTGACTTCCGCCACATGCACCCACGTCAGCAGATCCGGCTCGCTGGCCGCGTAGGGCCGACCATCGGGCGCGGTGCCGACCACTTGCAGGTGAATGGTGCGAACCTTCTCGATCAGCCAGTCGGCGTCGCGGCGCGAGCCGAACGTGGTGCCGGAAACAAACTGGCTGGTACGGCGCAGGCGCCCGAGCATGTCCTGACGAAAATTCGAATGGTCCCAGACCCCGGCGAGCGCCAGCGGATGCAGGGCTTGCAGCAACAATGCGCTGATGCCTCCGATCAGCATGCTGCTGAAATCGCCGTGCACCTGCCAACTGATCGAGTCAGGGCCGAACAGGCCGGGATCGCCCTTGGGGTTTTCCAGGTCGAGCTGACCGAGGGACAGACCGGTCAGGCTCATGAGCTGGTTTTCGATACGGCTGCGGATAAATTCCATGGCACTCATTAATGAGGGGCGGGCGCGGCTGTTTGTCCGCACCCGGATGTTACTGATTGAGGCGCGTGTCGATCAGGCCCTGCACCACGCTCGGATCGGCCAGGGTCGAGGTATCGCCAAGGCTGTCGAGCTCATTGCAGGCAATCTTGCGCAAGATGCGGCGCATGATCTTGCCTGAACGGGTTTTCGGCAAGGCCGGGGCCCACTGGATCAGGTCCGGTTTGGCGAAGCTGCCGATTTCCTTGCTGACGTGGGCGAGCAATTCTTTCTTCAATTCGTCATTCGGTTCGGCACCGTTCATTGGTGTGACAAAGGCGTAGATGCCCTGGCCTTTGACGTCGTGTGGATAACCGACCACGGCGGCTTCGGCGATGCTGTCGTGCAGCACCAGCGCGCTTTCCACCTCGGCCGTGCCGATGCGATGCCCGGAAACGTTGATCACGTCGTCGATACGCCCGGTGATCCAGTAATCGCCGTCCTCATCGCGCCGCGCGCCATCACCGGTGAAGTAGTAGCCGGGATAAGGTTTGAAATAGGTGTCGACCATTCGTTGCGGGTCGCCGTACACACTGCGAATCTGTGCCGGCCAGCTGGATTTGATCGCTAGCACGCCGCTGCCGGCACCTTTGATTTCCTTGCCGTGTTCATCAAGCAGCACAGGCTGCACGCCAAACATCGGTTGGGTGGCGCAACCCGGTTTGATCCTTTGTGCGCTGACCAGCGGGCTGAGCATGATGCCGCCGGTCTCGGTCTGCCACCAGGTATCGACGATGGGGCAGCGCTGTTCGCCGACCACGTTGAAATACCATTCCCACGCTTCCGGGTTGATCGGCTCACCGACGCTGCCGAGTAATCTGAGGCTGGCGCGCGACGTTTCCTTCAACGGTTCGGCACCTTCGCGCATCAGCGCGCGCAAGGCGGTGGGGGCGGTGTAGAAAATGTTGACCTTGTGTTTGTCGATCACCTGCCAGAATCGCGAGCTGCTCGGATAGCTCGGCACGCCTTCGAACATCAATGTGGTCGCGCCATTGGCCAGCGGGCCATAGACGATGTAGCTGTGGCCGGTGACCCAGCCGACATCGGCGGTACACCAGAACACTTCGCCGTCGCGGTAATCGAGCACGTATTTGAAGGTCATCGCTGCTTGCAGCAGGTAGCCGCCGGTGGTGTGCAAAACCCCTTTGGGTTTGCCGGTGCTGCCGGAGGTGTAGAGGATGAACAGCGGATCTTCGGCGTCCATCGGCTCTGGCGGGCAATCATCACTGACATCGCGCACGGCCTGGTGATACCAGAGGTTGCGGCCTTCGACCCAGTCGACCTTGCCCTGAGTGCGCTCGACCACCACTACGGTGCTGACGTCCGGGCAACTTTGCAGGGCTTTGTCGACATTGCTTTTCAGCGGTACGAACTTGCCGCCGCGCACGCCTTCGTCGGCGGTGATCACGGTGCGGCAGTCGGCATCGAGGATGCGGTCACGCAGTGAATCCGGGGAGAAACCACCGAACACCACCGAATGGATCGCGCCGATCCGCGCGCAGGCGAGCATGGCGTAAGCGGCCTCGGGGATCATCGGCATGTAGATGCACACCCGGTCGCCTTTCTTCACGCCACGGCTTTTCAGCACGTTGGCCAGTCGGCAGACGTGATGGTGGAGTTTTCGGTAGGTGATTTGCGCCGATTCGGCCGGGTCATCGCCCTCCCAGAGCAGGGCGGTCTGATCGCCGCGTTGTTCGAGGTGGCGGTCGATGCAGTTGTAACTGACGTTGAGCTGGCCGCCGGCAAACCAGACCGCTTCACCGGTTTTCAGGTCGTAGCGCTGGACGGTCTGCCATGGCGTGCTCCAGTCGAGGAAGCGCGTGGCCTGTTCGGCCCAGAAAGTGCTGGGGTGTTCAATGGATTCGCGGTACAGGCGTCGGTAGTCGTCCTGACTCAACTGAGCAGCCCGGCGGACGGCATCGGCTTTGGGGAACGTGCTGATATCGAACATGACGGTTCCTTATTCTTGTTGTGCGAAGAATAAAGATGCGCCGAGCGGTCGACAGGTTCAAGCCGGATTCGGAATCCGATGACTGAAGCTGATTTTGAATGCACCCCAAAACAACTGTAGGAGTGAGCCTGCTCGCGATAGCGGTGTGTCATTCAACATCAATGCTGACTGATACACCGCGATCGCGAGCAGGCTCACTCCTACAAGGGATTTTGATTGCCCACAGGATTTGGGTTGGGCCAAATCCTGTGGGCAGAGACATCCAATTACCCGCGGTGACGACCGCGGAAGTAGTTGATCAGGCCTTGGGTGGACGGATCATCAGCAGTGGTTTCATCGCTGCCGACCAGACGGTTGTAAACGCCTTTGCCCAGCTCTTTGCCCAACTCCACGCCCCATTGGTCGAAGGCATTGATGCCCCAGACCACGCTTTGCACGAACACTTTGTGTTCATACATGGCCACCAGCGCGCCAAGACGGCGTGGGCTGATGCGCTCAACCACAAGGGTGTTGCTCGGACGGTTGCCCGGGATCACCTTGTGCGGTGCGAGTTTGTGCACCTGCTCTTCGCTCATGCCTTTGTCGCGCAGTTCCTGCTCGGCTTCCGGCAGGGTCTTGCCGAGCATCAGCGCCTGACTCTGCGACAGGCAGTTGGCGTACAACCACTGATGGTGGTCGGACACCGGGTTGAAGCTGACGATCGGCACAATGAAGTCGGCCGGGATCAGTTGGGTGCCTTGGTGCAGCAACTGGTGGTAAGCGTGCTGACCATTGCAGCCGACACCGCCCCAGATCACCGGACCGGTATCGGTCGACACCGAGGTGCCGTCCTGACGCACGCTCTTGCCGTTGGATTCCATGTCCAGCTGCTGCAAGTGCTTGGTGATGTTGCGCAGGTAGTGGTCGTACGGCAGGATCGCGTGGCTTTGCGCACCCCAGAAATTGCCGTACCAGACACCGAGCAGCGCCAGCAGCACTGGCATGTTCTGTTCGAACGGCGCGGTCTGGAAATGCTGGTCCATGGTGTAGGCACCGGACAGCAGTTCCTTGAAGTTGGACATGCCGATGGCCAGAGCAATCGGCAAACCGATGGCCGACCACAGCGAGTAACGCCCGCCGACCCAGTCCCACATCGGGAAGATGTTTTCTTCGCGAATACCGAAGGCGATGGCTGCCGCATTGTTACTCGACACGGCAATGAAGTGACGATACAGCTCGGCTTCCGAGCCGCCCTGAGCCAAGTACCAGGCGCGTGCGGCTTGAGCGTTCTTCAGGGTTTCGAGGGTATTGAACGACTTCGACGAAACGATGAACAGCGTGGTTTCGGCGCGCAGTTTTTGCGTCAGCTCGTGGAACTCGCTGCCGTCGATGTTCGCCAGATAGTGGCAACGCACGCCTTTCTGCGCGTACGACAGCAGTGCTTCGGACACCAGCTCAGGGCCGAGGAACGAGCCACCGATGCCGATGTTGACCACGTCAGTGATCGGCTTCTCGGTGTAACCACGCCACAGACCGTCGTGGATGCGGCCGACCAGATCGGTGATCTGGTTCAACACTTTATGCACTTCCGGCATCACGTTGACGCCGTTGACCGACAGCTTGTCGCCGACCGGGCGGCGCAGGGCGGTGTGCAGCGCCGGGCGACCTTCGGAGGCGTTGACGATTTCGCCGTCGAACAGCGCTTTGATCGCGCCTTTCAAATCGACTTCGTTAGCCAGACCCACCAGCAGATTGCGGGTCTCGGCGTTGATCAAATTCTTCGAATAATCGAGAAACAGCCCGCAGCTGCTGAGGGTGAACTGATTGAAGCGCTGCGGATCGGCGTTGAAGGCTTCGCGCATGCTGAAATCCTGCATGGCTTGGCGGTGATCTTTCAACGCTTGCCAGGCAGGCAGAGCGGTAACGTCGTGAGGAGTGCGGTAGTACGCCATCGCTGCGGTTTTCCTTTTTACTTGAACGGCCTTTTGAACACGGTACAGACCAGCACGCCATGATTGGGCATGGGCCAACTGTGTCGCCTCGGTTTCTGGACACAGGGTGAATACAGTAAACCTCGCGCTGCGTTCTGTCTTGACTTTGTCTGACCCGTTCCCTGTACTTTTTTAACATTGATACCGGGAACGGGCCGACCAACGGAAGGTGAGCTGGATGCTCAGCGGCTCAGGCGACCTGAACCGGGATGGCGTTGCTGGTATGGCTCAGCTCATTTCCAGGTGCCATGTAGAGCATGCGCGGCTTGAAATTCAGCAGTTCCGCTTCGCTGTAATGGGCGTAAGCGCAAATGATCACCCGGTCGCCGACCTTGGCCTTATGCGCGGCGGCACCATTGACCGAGATCATGCGTGAACCTTCTTCGCCACGGATGGCGTAAGTGGTGAAGCGCTCGCCATTGTCGACGTTATAAATCTGGATCTGCTCGTACTCACGGATGCCGGACAAGTCCAGCCACTCCCCATCAATGGCGCACGAACCTTCGTAATCGAGCACGGCGTGAGTGACTTCGGCGCGGTGCAGTTTGGCCTTGAGCATGATGGCGTGCATGAGGGTTTCCCGGGTTGGAATCGAACGGCGGGCAGTGTGCCCGAAGGCTTTGAGGGCGGCAATATGGCTTGAAATGCAATTTTCAGGACGCTGAAAAGCACTGTAGGAGTGAGTCCGCTCGCGATAGCGGACTGTCATTCAACGTCGATGTCGAAAGTCAGGCCCTCATCGCGAGCAGGCTCACTCCTACAGGGGGTATTGCGGTGTTTTTTAGACAGCGCTATCGAGATTCAGGTGCAGGTTATCGATCAACCGCGTGGTGCCCAGGAACGCTGCCACCAGAATCACCAGATCACGATCTTCAGCCACCGCCGGCCGCAAGGTCAGCGCATGGCGAATTTCCAGATAGTCCGGACGCAGGCCCGCGGCTTCCAGCGCTTGCAACTGTGCGTTGATCAACGCCGGGAAATCACGTTCACCGTGTTTGATCGACTCGGCAATCGCGTTCAGGCTGCGGTAAACCACCGGGGCCACGGCACGTTGCTCTTCGCTGAGAAAGCCGTTACGCGACGATAGCGCGAGGCCATCGGCGGCACGCACGGTCGGCTCGCCGATGATCTGGATCGGCATGTTCAGGTCATGCACCAGCGCGCGGATCACGGCCAGTTGCTGGAAGTCCTTCTGGCCGAAAATCGCCAGATCCGGCTGGACCATGTTGAACAGTTTGCTGACCACCGTCGCAACACCTTCAAAGTGTCCCGGACGACTGGCGCCGCACAGACCTTCGGAGAGTTGCGGCACGCTGACCCGGGTCTGCCCGGTCATGCCGTCGGGATACATCTCTTCAACTGTCGGCGCGAACAACAGGTCGCAACCGGCTTCCAGCAGTTTTTCCTGATCCGCTGCAAGGGTGCGCGGGTATTTGTCGAGGTCTTCGCCGGCACCGAATTGCAGCGGGTTGACGAAAATGCTCGCCACCACGAAGTCCACGCGTTGCGAGGCTTTGGTGATCAGCGCGACATGGCCGCTGTGCAGGTTGCCCATGGTCGGCACGAAGCCGATGCGCTTGCCTTCGCTACGGGCGCGGGCTACGGCGGCGCGCAGTTCGCGTACGGTTTTGACGGTGTTCATGCAGAGAATCCGTGTTCGATGCCTGGGAACGTGGTGGCTTTGACTTCGCTGACGTATGCCTTAAGCGCGGACTGGATGCTGTCCTGGCCATTCATGAAGTTCTTCACGAACTTCGGCACGCGGCCGGTGATCGACAGGCCGAGCATGTCGTGCAGTACCAGGACTTGACCGTCGGTGGCGTTGCCGGCGCCGATACCGATGACCGGGATTTTCACGGCCTGACTGATTTCAGCGGCCAGTTCACTCGGCACGCATTCGAGCAGCAGCATTGCCGCGCCAGCCTGCTCCAGCGAAATCGCGTCAGCACGCATCTGCCGCGCCTGGTTTTCGTTGCGGCCCTGCACTTTATAGCCACCGAGAATGTTCACTGCTTGCGGGGTCAGGCCCATGTGCGCGCAGACCGGGATACCGCGTTCGGCGAGCAGACGGATCGACTCGGCCAGCCACAACGCGCCTTCAACCTTGATCATGTGCGCGCCGGCCTGCATCAGCATGGCGCTGTTGGTCATGGTTTGTTCAAGGGTGGCATTGGCCATGAACGGCAGATCGGCGAGGATCAGGGCGTCGCTGTTGCCACGTTTGACGCAGGCGACGTGGTAGGCCGTTTCTGCGGTGGTCACCGGCAAAGTACTGTCGTGACCTTGCAGGACCATGCCGAGGGAGTCGCCCACCAGCAGCACTTCGACACCGGCCTCGTTGCAGGCGTGGGCGAAGGTCGCGTCATAGCAGGTCAGCATGGTGATCTTTTCACCTTTCTGCTTGAGGCTCTGGAGCGTGGTCAGGGTGATGGCTGGCATGTAAAAAATCCTCGTTCAGGCGCTTTGGAAACTACTGCGAGTAACGCGCGTGATTCGTCATCTATTCAGGCGCACGCTCTTTTGTCGTGCTTATAAGGCCTGGATTGCGCCCGTATGTGCCGGGTTGGCGGCAGCGGGACGCCTATAGTCGTGATGAGCCAACAGGAAGTCAATTGCGTGTGTTACCGCATTGTTACGCAGGGAGTGTTACCGGCGTTACTGATGCGATTCAGCGGCGCGGCGGGCCTGATTCAAGGCTTTTTGTCCGACAAAATCCTGGACATGGAACACCGCTTTTGTGGTGAGGGGATTTATCCCCGAAGGGCTGCGAAGCGGCCCCAAAATGGTAGTGCGCATTAATCAGTCAGACCGCATTTGCCGGTTTTGCGATTGCTACGCAGCCGATCGGGGATAAATCCCCTCGCCACAAAATCCTGCACCCAAGGGAAATGGGTGTCAGGGGTGGGGGAGGCGTTCGAGGCCGACGAACGGGCAGGCTGCCAGCAGATCGGTGAGGGTCCGGCCATCGGCAAGACGCAGATCTTGCGGCGCCAGTTCGGCAAGGGGATAGAGCACGAAGGCGCGTTCCTGAATCTGATAGTGCGGGACTTTCAGTCGCGGCTCATCGATCAATCGATCACCGAACAGCAGAATGTCCAGATCCAGTGTGCGCGGGCCCCAGCGCTCCAGGCGCTCGCGGCCTTGATCATTCTCGATGGCTTGCAAGGCATCGAGCAGATCCAGCGGCGCAAGATCGCTGTCGAGCGCTGCAACGGCGTTGGTATAACGCGGCTGGCCCGGCAGCAACGAGTCGCTTTGATAAAAGGCGGAAACGCCGGCAAGGGTGGTCTGCGGCAATTGTCCCAGCGCCTCGACGGCGCTGCGCAATTGTTCGGCCGGGTCAGCGAGGTTGCTGCCCATGCCGATGTAGATGCGTTCCATGCCTTACTCGCCCGTAGCGCTCGGTGCACCGGCGCGTTTGCGCTTGGAACCGCTGCTGCGTCGACGCTTGCGTGGCGCGCCACTGGCATCATCACCTTTGCCGCTGAGGTCGCGGATCATGTCGCGGCGTTCGCTGTCGTTGCCGTCCTGATAATCCGTCCACCATTCGCCCAGACCATCGGTCTGCTCGCCGGCGCTTTCACGCAACAGCAGGAAGTCGTAACCGGCGCGGAAACGCGGATTGTCCAGCAACAGGTCGGCGCGTTTGCCGCTGCGGCGTGGCAGGCGTTCCTGCATGTCCCAGATTTCGCGGATCGGCATGGTGAAGCGTTTTGGAATCGCGATGCGCTGGCACTGTTCGGCGATCAGTTCGTGCGCTGCTTCCTGCATGGCCGGAATCGGCGGCATGCCACGTTCTTGCAGACGCAACACCCGGGCCGGCAGGGCAGGCCACAGCAAGGCGGCAAACAGGAACGCCGGGGTCACCGGTTTGTTCTGCTTGATGCGCAGGTCGGTGTTGGTCAGCGCTTCGCTGATCAGCGTGTGGGTGTACTCCGGGTTGTGTTCCAGTGCGTCGGCACTGGCCGGGAACAACGGGGCGAACAGTTGCAGATCGACCAGCATCTCGAAAGTGATTGCGCCGTGTCCGGAGAGGAACAGTTTCAGCACTTCTTCGAACAGGCGTGCTGACGGGATCTCGCGCAGCATCGGCGCCAGTTCGCGAATTGGCTGCACGGTGTGTTTTTCGATGCCGAAGTTGAGCTTGGCAGCGAAACGCACGGCCCGCAGCATGCGTACCGGGTCTTCCTGATAGCGTTGCTTGGGATCGCCGATCAGGCGGATCAAATGATTGCGGATGTCGTGCACGCCGTTGGCGTAGTCGAGAATGCGCTCGCTGACCGGATCGTAATACAAGGCGTTGATGGTGAAGTCGCGGCGTTGCGCGTCTTCTTCCAGGGTGCCGTAAACGTTGTCGCGCAGAATCCGCCCGCTCTCGTTACGCGAAGACTGGTTGCTGTCTTCGTCGTCTTCGTTGACTGGGTGATTGGCGCGGAAGGTCGCGACTTCGATGATTTCGCGACCGAAATGGATGTGCACCAGTTTGAAGCGGCGACCGATGATCCGCGCATTGCGGAATTCGGCACGGACCTGCTCGGGGGTGGCGCTGGTGGCGACGTCGAAATCTTTGGGCGTGATGCCCAGGAGCATGTCACGCACGCAACCGCCGACCAGATAAGCCTGGTAACCGGCACCTTGCAGGCGTTCGACGATATTCACCGCGTAGCGGCTGAATTGCGTTTTCTGCAGCGAATGTTGGCCGCTGTTGAGCACTTCAGGGGTGCTGCGGATGTGTTGCGTACGACGCACGGGAGTTCGGAATGACTGGAACAGCTTCTTCAGCATGGGATGCACTGTTTGAAGGAATGTTCGGCCATACCAAAGAATGACCGCATGATGGGCGCAGATTCTAGCATTTAGTCGGGGGATGGTGTAGGACACGGCCGATTTGAGCTGCAAGCCGCAGGCTACAGGCATCGCGCGTGATAAAAATGGGGGATTTTGCTGCGGAGGAGAAACTACAAGGGGAGCCGAAGCTCCCCAAGAAGTAGTTGCGTGCTCTTTTTATTATTGATTCGGGCTTCTTGTTTTTGTTGAGTGCCCTCGTCATGAGGCTTTCGCTTCATGACCCTCCCAATCGGGAGCCAAGAGCAAACGGATTGCTTTGGTCGCTGAATTGCAGTGATCTCTCGATCCAACCAGTACAGGCTCTGTCTTAGGACAGTTTTTGTTGTTCTCGGCCTGGTCGTGGGGCAAGCCCCAAATACAACGCCTCTCCAAAAGAATCAGTTAGCTGCGCCTCTCGCCGTCTTGTTTTTATTGTGCGTGAGTCGATTCGTCTTATTTTTATTGTCTTGTGCATTGCTTGTTATTGTTCTTGTACTAAACATATAGCAGGTGCCGTGCCAACTTTTGCGAAACCCAATAAAACAAGGGGTTAGGTCGATATAACCGTTTTCGAGGGGCGAAAAAAAACCGAGGTTTCGTTACCGATAACCCCGGCTTTTGTTACGTGACAAGACTGAGGTAACAGTTTTTTCACATCTTCAAGCGTTACCCGCACACTCGACAGGTAACGTTCAGCTCTCGCTGGCGACCCCGGTCTTGCGCCGTGGAATGCCCAGACGCTGACGGCGTTCCCACAGGCATTTGCGGCTGACGCCCAGTTTGCGCGCCAGTTCGGTCTCGGTCATGTGGTCCTGATGTTCGAGGACGAAGTGCTGGAAGTAGTCTTCCAGCGACAGGTCTTCGGTCGGCTCGTGGCTGCTGTTGCTGGCATTGCCGGCGGTTTGCGGCGGCAGACCGATGAACTCGTCATCTTCCAGATCGCTCAGCTCGATGTCGATGCCCAGCAGGTCGGCGGAGATTTCCGGGCTTTCGCTCAGGATCACCGCGCGCTCGACCGCGTTTTCCAGCTCACGCACGTTACCCGGCCAGGAATAGTGCCGAATCGCCTGTTCGGCATCGGCAGCAAACTTCAGGTCGGTACGGTTGATGCGTGCGCTCTGACGAGCAAGGAAGGCATTGGCGATCTCGTTGACGTCGGCGCCGCGCTCGCGCAGGGCCGGCAATTTCAGCGCAATCACGTGCAGACGGTAATAAAGGTCTTCACGGAACTGGCCGATTTTCGCCAGGCTCTTCAGATCCCGGTGAGTCGCCGCGATCAGGCGTACATCAACCTTCTGCGACTGCACCGAACCGACGCGGCGAATTTCGCCTTCCTGCAATACGCGCAGCAGACGGGCCTGGGCCTCCAGCGGCAGTTCGCCGATTTCATCGAGGAACAGCGTGCCACCGTCCGCCGCTTCGACCAGACCGGCTCGACCGGCGCTAGCGCCGGTGAACGCACCTTTCTCGTGACCGAACAGTTCGGACTCGATCAGGCTTTCCGGAATGGCCGCGCAGTTCACCGAGATCATCGGTGCCTTGGCGCGCTTCGACAGGTTGTGCAGGGCGCGGGCCACCAGTTCTTTACCGGTGCCGGACTCACCCTGAATCAATACATTGGAATCGGTTGGCGCGACCTTGCGGATCTTGCTGTACAGATCCTGCATCGGCGGGCAGGAGCCGATGATGCCGATTTCGCCGTTACTGTTATCAACGGCGGATTTGCCGCTGCCATTGGTCGGTTTGCTGGCAACCACTTCGCCGGCAGCCGGTGCCGATTGGCGATCACGCAGGATCCGCGCGACGGCCTGAAGCATTTCGTCATGGTCGAAAGGCTTGGCGATGTAGTCCACCGCGCCCATCTTCATCGAGTCGACCGCCGAACGCAGGCTGGCGTAGCTGGTCATGATCAGCACCGGCGTCCCTTGGCCGAGCTTGATCAGCTCGGTGCCCGGGGCGCCCGGCAAGCGCAGATCGCTGACGATCAGATCGAACGTAGGAATGGTGAAGCGTTCTTGTGCTTCCTGCACTGAACCGGCTTCGCTGACCTGGTACTGATTGCGTTCCAGCAGGCGGCGCAAGGCGGAGCGGATAATTGTTTCGTCTTCGACGATCAAAATGTGCGGCATTGATTCGATACTCTCGACGGTCTCAGTTCACAGCGGACGTCGCTTCGACATGACGCGGTAAGGTCACCCGGATACGGGTGCCGCGTTGGCTTTGTACATCAGCCGGGCTGTCGATGGTGATTTGTCCATAATGCTCTTCAACGATGGAATAGACCAGTGCAAGGCCCAGACCGGTGCCTTCGCCAGGATCCTTGGTGGTGAAGAAAGGTTCGAACAATCTATCCATGATGTTCTTCGGAATACCGCTGCCTTCGTCCTCGACGATCAGATCGACCGTGTGTTCGCCGGCTTCGCTCTTGACCCGTACCGCACTGTGCGGCGGCGAGGCGTCGCGGGCGTTGGAGAGCAGATTGATCAAAACCTGGGCGAGTCGCTGCGGGTCGCCTTCGACCCAGTGATCCGGGTCGCACAGGTTGTAGAACTGCACTTCGAAATTGCGCCGGTTCAAGGCCAGCAGACCGATGGCGTCCTGCGCCACTTCCGCCAGACAAACGGGCTCGTCGCTGTGCTGATGGCTGCCGGCATGGGCAAAACTCATCAGTGACTGAACGATGCGTGACACGCGTTTGGTCTGTTCAAGAATCTGTCCGCTGATCTCGGTCAACTCGCCGTCGTCTTCGCGTTCTTCGCGCAGGTTCTGCGCCAGACAGGCGATGCCGGTGATCGGGTTGCCGATTTCGTGGGCGACGCCGGCCGCGAGACGACCGATGCTGGCCAGCCGCTCGGAATGCACCAGTTTGTCTTCGAGCATCTGCGTTTCGGTCAAATCTTCCACCAGCAGTACCAGACCGCTGTTGCCCGGCGCCAACGGTTCATCAATCGCTGCTTTGTGCAGGTTCAGCCAGCGAGTCTGTCCGTCGAGGGCCAGGTGCTGTTTGTGCAAGTGTTCGTCAGGCAGATTGATGAAACCTTGCAGCAATTCTTTCCACGGATTGCCGATGGTGCTCAGGCGCGAGCCGACCACCCGTTGCGCAGCGATCCCGGTCAGCTCTTCCATAGCCTTGTTCCACATCAGGATCTCTTGATCCTTGGCCAGCGAGCAGACGCCCATCGGCAGTTCCTGCAAGGTCTGGCGGTGGTAGCGGCGCAGGGCATCGAGTTCGGCGGCCAGACCTGTCAGGCGCGAGTGGTAATCCTCGAGGCGGCTTTCGATGAAGTGAATGTCTTCGGTGACGTAGTTTTCACCGCCGGCCTTGTACGGCAGGAAGGTTTCGACCATGTCCTGCGCCACACTCGGGCCCATCAGGCCGGAAAGGTTAGCTTCGATACGATCGCGCAGACGGCGCAAGGCATAGGGGCGACGTTCGTCGAACGGCAGATAAAGGTCGCGCAGCGCCTGCTCGACTTCTTTCTGCGCAGCCTTGGCGCCCAGCGGTTTGGCCAACTGCGTGGCGAATTCCTGCGGCGAAGCGGCGTGCAGTTCCCGGCGTTGCGGGCGACGGACGTTATCCACTGCGCAGGCTTCGGCTGCGGAAGCCTCTTCCGGGCTGGCGTTGGTGAATAGCGAGATCAGCGTGAACATCAAGACGTTGGCCGCCAGCGACGCGATGGCCGCCATGTGCCAGCTGGTGTCATCCAGCACGTAAATCATGTTCAGCAGCGGGATGTAGAAACCCTGCAGATTGCCGACCAGCGGCAATAGCATGGTGATCACCCAGACCAGAATCCCCGCCAGCAGACCGGCAATGAAGCCGCGACGGTTGGCGGTCGGCCAGTACAGCACTGACAACACGCCCGGCAAGAATTGCAACGTGGCGACGAAGGCCACGATGCCGAGGTTGGCCAGGTCCTGCCCGGCGCCGAGCATCAGGTAGAAGCAGAAGCCGGCCATGATGATCGCGACGATCAGTGCGCGGCGGGTCCACTTCAGCCAGCGGTAGATGTTGCCTTCGGCGGGCGGCTGATAAAGCGGCAGCACCAAGTGGTTGAGCGCCATGCCCGACAGCGCCAGGGTGGTGACGATGATCAGTCCGCTGGCCGCTGACAGCCCACCGACGTAGGCGAGTAATGCCAGCGGTTTGCTGTTGGCGGCTATGCCGATGCCGAGAGTGAAGTATTCCGGGTCGGTGGTAGCGCCAAGCTTGAGGCCGGCCCAAAGGATCAGCGGCACCGCCAGACTCATCAACAGCAGGAACAACGGCAAGCCCCAGCTCGCGCTGACCAGTGAGCGCGGGTTGAGATTCTCGGTGAACGTCATGTGATACATGTGCGGCATCACGATCGCCGAGGCGAAGAACACCAGTAGCAGTGTGCGCCACGGGCCTTCTTGCAATGGCGTGTGCAGCGCGGCGAGGGCGGTCTGGTTTTGCAGCAGCCACAGCTCAAGCTGTTGCGGGCCATCGAATACGCCGTACAACGCGTAGAGGCCAACACCGCCGAGGGCGATCAGCTTGATCACCGATTCGAAGGCAATCGCGAACACCAGCCCTTCGTGCTTCTCGCGGGTGGCGATATGCCGGGAGCCGAAGAAAATCGTGAACAGAATGATCAGTGCACAGAACGCCAGCGCTACGCGGCTCTGAATCGGCTCGCCGGTGAGAATGCCGATGGAGTCGGCCACCGCCTGAATCTGCAACGCCAGCAGCGGCAGTACGCCGATCAGCATGAATATCGTCGTCAGTGCGCCGGCCCAGGTGCTGCGAAAACGGAAGGCAAACAGATCCGCCAGCGACGACAGTTGATAAGTGCGGGTGATTTTCAGGATCGGATAGAGCAACACCGGCGCCAGCAGAAACGCGCCGGACACCCCGAGATAGCTGGAGAGAAAACCGTAGCCGTACTGATAGGCCAGGCCGACCGTGCCGTAGAACGCCCACGCACTGGCGTAAACCCCCAGCGACAAGGTGTAGGTCAGTGGGTGGCGAATGATCGCCCGCGGGATCATGCCCCGTTCGCTGATCCAGGCAACGCCGAACAGCACCGCCAGGTACGCAGCGCTGATCAGGATCATCTGGGTCAGGCTAAAGCTCATCGGCATCTTTTTGGCTCTGCAGGATGAAGGTCACGACAATCAGGATCAGCCAGAGCAGATAAGGGCGATACCAGGCGCCCGTAGCGTCGATCCACCAATCCATGATGGCGGGAGAAAACAGATAGATCCCCACGACCAAAAGCAGGACCAAGCGATAGATGTACATCCCGGCCTCTCTTTTTTATGCGCGTGCCCGAAAACGTGCGGCGATGGTAACGGATGGCGGCGCGACTGCAAGTGTCGTCATGACAGTTGCGCTTCGGGCAGGGTCAGTGTGCGCGGGATCTTGCTTGCGTCCCAGTGGGTGCTGCCCCAGGTGAGCAATTCTTGCGGCGAGGCATGAACCAGCTCGGGGCCAGGGTTTTGCCCCAATGCGCGCAGGGCTCGCAGCAGCAACGGCGTGGCTTGATCCGCTTCGAGCGGCGGTGAGCGGTAGGATTTGCCGAGCTTGTTGCCGTCCGGTTGAGTGATCAGCGGCAGGTGCAGATAGCGTGGCTGACGCAGGCCCAGCAGTTCTTGCAGGTAGAGTTGGCGCGGCGTCGAGTCGAGCAGATCGGCACCACGGACGATATCGGTGATGCCTTGCCAGGCATCGTCGAGGACCACGGCCAATTGATAGGCGTAGAGGCCGTCGCGGCGACGGATGACGAAATCGCCGACATCGCGGCCCAGATGCTGACGGTATTCGCCCTGCACGCGGTCGATGAAGTGGTATTCCAGCTCCGGCACGCGCAGGCGGATGGCGGCGTCTTGCTGGTCATGCCCGGCATTGCGGCACAGTCCCGGATAAATGCCGTGATAAGGCTCCAGTTGCTTGCGCGAACAGGTGCAGGCGTAAGCGAGACCGTGATTGAACAGGCTGTTGAGGACTTCGGCGTAGGCGTCGTGCCGATCGCTCTGGCGCACCATCTCGCCATCCCATTCAAAGCCGTAGCTTTCCAGCGCCGTGAGAATCGCCGCTTGTGCGCCGGGCTCTTCACGCGGCGGATCGAGATCCTCCATGCGCACCAGCCAGCGACCGCCGACCGAACGCGCATCGAGGTAAGAGGCGAGGGCAGCGACCAGCGAGCCGAAGTGCAAGTGGCCACTGGGCGTGGGGGCGAAACGGCCGATGTAGGCGGGAGAGGTTTTGGCAGTCATGGGAGCGATAGTACTTTTTCAGGGCTTGTGCGCACTACCTTGTGGGAGGGGGCTTGCTCCCGAATGCGGTTAATCAGTCAACAACTGTGTTTATGACACACCGCATTCGGGAGCAAGCCCCCTCCCACAAAGGCAGAGAAGACAGAGAAGGCAGGCAAAAGGCAGAAACAAAAACGGAGCGTTCGCACGCTCCGTTTTTCGTTCAGGTCGAGATTACTTGCCGACCTGCTTTTCCTTGATTTCCGCCAGGGTCTTGCAGTCGATGCACAGATCCGCAGTCGGACGGGCTTCGAGGCGCTTGACGCCGATCTCGATGCCGCAGGATTCGCACCAGCCGTATTCTTCGTCCTGAATCAGCTCCAGCGTCTTGTCGATCTTCTTGATCAACTTGCGCTCGCGGTCGCGGGCGCGCAGCTCGAGGGCGAATTCTTCTTCCTGACTGGCACGGTCGGCCGGGTCAGGAAAGTTGGCCGCTTCGTCTTTCATGTGATCAACAGTACGGTCGACTTCCTGCATCAAGTCCTGTTTCCACTTGTTCAGGATCTTGGTGAAGTGCGCGCGCATGGGGGCGCCCATGTACTCTTCGCCGGCCTTCGGAACGTAAGGTTCGAAGCCGCTGATCGTCGCTTGCTGCTGTTGCTTTGCTTGGGTGGGCATGAAATGGACCGCCTCTACTCTTGTAATCCATTGCGCAGGATTGCTCCATCACCGACACCTGCCGGCCCTGCGGCTGCAAGCGGGCGAACTTACCAGATCAATTCGGCCTGCGCTACTCCCGGATGTCGAGCCCCCGGCGGGTGGCGCTTGCAAATGTTTGGCAAGCCGTGTCTGGCGGTGTGGGAGACCTGTTCAATCACTGATTTTAGTCAATCCTGGAGCGTACGCTCATATCGTTACAGTCCAGCGTTCTTGAGGCTGTGACCGCGGTGGGTTCTCGCTCGTTCCGGGAGATGAGTAGAATCGTCTCTTTTTCCCCGTCGAAGGAAATCCAATGGCTCAGCCCTACAGTGCGCGCAGTCGTGCGATCGAACCGTTCCATGTGATGGCGCTGCTGGCGCGGGCCAATGAATTGCAAGCTGAAGGGCACGACGTTATCCATCTGGAAATTGGCGAACCGGACTTCACCACGGCCGAGCCGATCATCCGCGCAGGGCAAGCGGCGCTGACGGCGGGCAAGACGCGTTATACCGCCGCGCGCGGCATTCCTGAGCTGCGCGAGGCGATTTCCGGTTTTTATCAGTCGCGTTACGGGCTGAACATTGATCCGCGGCGAATTCTGATCACGCCCGGCGGTTCCGGCGCCTTGTTGCTGGCCAGCGCGTTGCTGGTCGATCCCGGCAAGCACTGGCTGTTGGCCGATCCAGGGTATCCGTGTAACCGGCACTTTCTGCGTCTGGTCGAAGGTGCGGCGCAACTCGTGCCGGTAGGCCCGGATGTGCGCTACCAACTGACGCCGGACCTGGTTGCGCGGCATTGGGATCACGACAGCGTCGGTGCATTGGTGGCCTCGCCGGCCAACCCGACGGGGACGATCCTGACCCGCGATGAGCTGGCCGGGTTATCCACAGCCATCAAGGCGCGACACGGGCATCTGGTTGTCGACGAGATCTACCACGGCCTGACTTATGGCACCGATGCGGCGAGCGTGCTGGAAGTCGATGACAGCGCCTTCGTCCTCAACAGTTTCTCCAAGTACTTCGGCATGACCGGCTGGCGCCTGGGCTGGCTGGTCGCACCGGATGCGGCGGTCAGCGAGTTGGAGAAACTGGCGCAAAACCTCTACATCAGCGCGCCGAGCATGGCGCAGTACGCGGCACTGGCCTGTTTCGAGCCGGACACCATTGCCATTCTCGAAGAGCGCCGGGCTGAATTTGGTCGGCGTCGGGACTTCCTCCTGCCCGCGTTGCGCGAATTGGGTTTCAACATCGCCGTCGAGCCGGAAGGTGCTTTTTACTTGTATGCCGATATCAGCAAGTTCGGCGGCGATGCCTTCGCGTTCTGCCGTCATTTCCTTGAAACCGAGCATGTGGCGTTTACCCCGGGACTGGATTTCGGCCGCTATCAGGCCAGCCACCATGTGCGTTTTGCCTACACACAAAACCTCCCTCGGTTACAGGAAGCGGTGGAACGGATCGCCCGTGGCTTGAAGAGCTGGCAAGGCTGATGCGCTTTTATCCTCCTCTGGAAGAGGCGCGGCTGATCCGTCGTTACAAGCGCTTTCTCGCCGATGTCGAAACGGTTGGTGGCGAATTGTTGACCATTCACTGTCCGAACACAGGCTCGATGCTTAATTGTCAGGTAGAAGGCGGGCAGGTCTGGTTCAGTCGTTCCAATGACCCTAAACGCAAGTTACCCGGCACTTGGGAAATCGGCGAAACCCCGCAGGGGCGGTTGTTTTGTGTGAACACCGGGCGCGCCAACGGGCTGGTCGAAGAAGCCTTGCAGGCCGGCGTCATCAGCGAGCTGAACGGGTTTACCGCGTTGAAGCGCGAAGTGGCGTACGGGCAGGAAAAGAGCCGCATCGATTTTCGTCTCGAATACCCGAGCGGCCCCGCTTATGTAGAAGTGAAAAGCGTCACCCTGGGCTTTGATGGCACCAATGTGGCGGCGTTTCCCGATGCCGTCACGCAACGCGGCGCCAAGCATTTGCGCGAGCTGGCGCATCTGGCGCGGGACGGGATTCGTGCGGTGCAGTTGTATTGCGTAAATCTCACCGGAATTGAGGCGGTGCGTCCTGCGGTGGAGATCGATTCGGCCTACGCCGATGCGTTACGCGAAGCGGTCGCCGATGGGGTCGAGGTCCTGGCTTATGGGGTGCGGTTGAATCATGAAGAGATGGTGATCGACCGGCGACTCGACGTGCTGCTCAACGGTTAAACATCGATCCACAGGCCCTGCGCATCCTCACGACAAGGAATAGCCGTCAGCGATTGCCCGGCGCAGGGCCCGGCAACACATTCGCCGTCCTCGATCAGAAACAGTGCGCCATGGGTCGCGCACTGGATCAGGCTGTTGCTCGGGTCGAGAAACTGGTCGGGATGCCATTCCAGCCCCACGCCCCGGTGCGGGCAGCGATTCAGGTAGACATACGCCTGGCCATTACGGCGCACGGCGAACAGCTTTTTGCCGGCGATATCGAAACCGCGGCTGCCGGCCTCGGCCAGCTCGACACCCGCGCAGAGAAACTTCATGGCTATCCTCTAATGTCCGCTCGTGTCCGGATATGTCCGAGCTTGACGTTTAAATGCAAACAATTATCAAATGGCGGCCATCGCCCAAAGGCGTCTGCCAGATGCCGAGGATACTTGGCCTTTCATCCTGATGCCCGGGAAAACCTTGTTCAAGGAAGCTGTTATGCGCCTGAGTACCCGCGTTGCTGTGCTGTGTGCCGGACTTTTCGTCAGTCTTCAGGCCGCATCGGCTGAATTGCCGCAACGTTGGGTCAGTGCCGGTGGTGCGCTGTCGGAATGGGTCAGTGCGTTGGGTGGCGAGTCGAAACTGGTGGGCGTCGACACCACCAGCCAGCATCCCGAATCGTTGAAGTCGCTGCCGAGCATCGGTTATCAGCGCAGTCTTTCTGCAGAGGGCATTCTCAGTCTGCGACCGGATATTCTCATCGGCACCGAAGAAATGGGTCCGCCACCGGTGCTGTCGCAGGTGAAAGCAGCCAAGGTGCAGGTGGAATTGTTCTCGGCTCAGCCGGATCTGCCGACACTGCAAAAGAACGTCACTCATCTGGGCCAATTGCTCGGCGCCGAGTCTCAGGCTGCGCAGTTGCTGCAACGTTATCAACAGCAACTCGATGCGCAGAAAGCGCGGGTTGCACAAGCACAGTCCAAGCAGAAGGCGCCGGGCGTGCTGTTGTTGCTCGGCCATGCCGGCGGCAAACCGTTGATCGCCGGCAAGGACACCGCCGCCGACTGGCTGCTGCAACAGGCGGGCGGGCATAACCTCGCGACACACACGGGCTACAAGCCATTCTCCGTGGAGTCCCTCGCCAGCCTTGATCCTGAAGTGCTGGTGTTCGCCGACCGGGCGTTGACCGGTGATGCGGCGAAAGCCGCGTTGTTCAAGGAAAACCCGATCCTCAATTCCAGTCGCGCGGCCAAGGCCGGGCGTGTGCTTGAGCTCGATCCGACGTTGCTGGTTGGCGGGCTCGGGCCGCGATTACCGGCAGCGTTGAAAACCCTGTCTGACGGTTTTTACCCGGCCAAGAGCGGCCAATGACCACACTGGTAAAGCCCCGTGGCCTGTTCGTCGGCCTGACGCTCCTGTGTTTATTGGCGATCTGGCTGTCGCTCGCGCTGGGGCCGGTCAGCCTTCCGTTTTTCGATACCCTGCGCGCGGCGTTGCGTCTGGTCGGCGTGCCGCTGGCGCCGGACGGCCTGGAGCAGGCTGAGCTGATTCTCGGGCAGATTCGTTTGCCGCGAACCCTGCTCGGGCTGGCGGTTGGCGGAGTGTTGGCGTTGTCGGGTGTGGCGATGCAGGGGCTTTTCCGTAATCCGCTGGCGGACCCGGGGCTGGTCGGGGTGTCCAGTGGCGCCGCGTTGGGTGCGGCGATCGCGATTGTCGGCGGCTCGTTTTTCGGTGGCTTGCCGGAGTGGTTCGGGCCTTATCTGCTGTCGGTGTGTGCATTTCTGGGCGGGCTCGGGGTGACCGCGCTGGTGTATCGGCTCGGTCGGCGCAACGGGCAAACCAATGTCGCGACCATGTTGCTGGCGGGGATTGCGCTGACGGCGCTGGCCAGTTCGGCAGTCGGCCTGTTCACCTATCTGGCGGATGACGCGACGTTGCGCACGCTGACGTTCTGGAACCTCGGCAGCCTCAATGGCGCCAGTTATGCGCGGCTGTGGCCCTTGCTGATCATCAGTGCAGGCGTTGCGCTGTGGTTGCCGCGTCGGGCGAAAGCGCTGAATGCCTTGCTGTTGGGTGAGTCCGAGGCCGGGCATCTGGGCATTGATGTCGAACGGCTCAAGCGCGAACTGGTGTTCTGTACGGCGCTGGGTGTCGGCGCGGCGGTGGCGGCGGCGGGGATGATCGGTTTTGTCGGGCTAGTGGTGCCGCATCTGGTGCGCTTGCTCGCGGGGCCTGATCATCGTGTGTTACTGCCGGCCTCGGTGCTGGCCGGGGCGAGTCTGTTGTTGCTGGCCGACCTGGTGGCGCGGCTGGCGCTGGCCCCGGCGGAGTTGCCGATCGGTATTGTCACGGCGTTTATCGGCGCGCCGTTCTTCCTTTATCTGCTGCTGCGAGGGCGTGCCTGATGTTGCGTGCGCACAATCTGCACATCCTGCGTGGCCGCAAGGCCGTGCTCAGCGGCGTCACCCTGCAACTCGAACCGGGCGAAGTGCTCGGTGTGCTGGGGCCGAACGGCGCCGGTAAGAGCACCTTGCTCGGTGCCTTGTGTGGTGAGTTGGTGGCGAGTGAGGGTGAAGTCTCGCTCGATGGTGAAACATTGGCGCACTGGACGGGCACACAGCGCGCTCAGCGATTGGCTGTGTTACCGCAGGTGTCGACACTGGATTTTGCCTTTCGTGTTGAAGAAGTGGTCGGCATGGGTCGCTTGCCTTATCAGAGTGGTCGAGTGCGTGATGACGAGATTGTTGCCGCAGCACTGACAGCGGCAGATGCCGGGCATTTGAGCGGACGCAGTTATCTGGCGTTGTCGGGTGGCGAGCGTCAGCGCGTGCATCTGGCGCGGGTGTTGGCGCAACTCTGGCCGGGGCAGGTCGGGCAAACGCTGCTGCTGGATGAGCCGACGTCGATGCTTGATCCGCTGCATCAACACACCACCCTGCAGGCTGTGCGCGAATTTGCCGACCGTGGGGCGGCAGTGATGGTGATCCTGCATGATCTGAATCTGGCGGCGCGCTATTGTGATCGCGTGTTGCTGCTTGAGGGCGGACAACCGGTCGCACTGGATACGCCGCAGCAAGTGCTGCGACCGGATACCCTTAAAGACGTGTTTGGTCTCGAAGTGCTGGTGCAGCCGCACCCGGAGCGTGGGCATCCGCTGATCATCGCCCGCTGAATGTTTCGTCGAGGTGAGTGCATGCGTGGGATGTGGCTGTTGGCGATGTTGTGGCTTGCGGGATGTCAGCATGTAGCAGCGCCGCCGCCAATCGGTGGCGAGATTCGCGATCTGCACAGTGGCCAGGTGCTGACGGCGCAGCAATTACTCAAACGCCTGGCCAAGCCTGAGCAAGTAATCATCGGCGAGCAGCATGACAACGCCGATCACCACGCCGCCGAGTTGTGGCTGCTGCAGTCGCTCGGCGAGCAGCGTTCTCAGGGAAGTCTGCTTTTGGAAATGCTCACGCCGGATCAGCAGCCGAAGGTGGATGCGGTGCGGCAACCCGCGCAGTTGCCCAACGATCTTCCTGGCGCGCTGGCCTGGCAGGACGGTTGGGACTGGAATCTCTATGGACCAATGGTCCGCTTCGCTCTCACACAACCTTATCCGTTGCTGGCGGCCAATCTGGATAACCCTGAAATCCGCGCGTTCTATCGCCATCCGCCAGTCTTGAACGGTCAGCGCAGCAATGCTGAAGACGTGAAGACGACTCTGCTGGGGCAGATCAGCGAGTCTCACTGTGGCTTGCTGCCTGAGTCGCAGATGCCAGCGATGCTGGCGGTTCAGCAACAACGTGACCGACGCATGGCCGAGCGTCTATTGGCAGCGCCGATCCCTTCCTTGTTGCTGGCCGGTGCGTGGCATGCGCGCAAGGATGTCGGGGTGCCGCTGCATGTTGTGGACTTGGGCGCGCAGGCGCCCACGGTGCTGATGCTGGCGGAGCAGGGTGCCGACGTTACCGCGAAGATGGCCGATTACGTCTGGTACACACCGGCGACGCCCAAGCGCGATTACTGTGAAGAGATGCGCAAACAGTTCGGCAAATGACTTTTCCACAGGCAAAAAAAAGACCCGGTAAAAACCGGGTCAAATAACCGTGATTAGCCTGATGAGGAGATAATCTGAGAGTCCGAACCAAGGGCTTTTCAGAATATCGACTGATCTCGCGACCAGTTGTGATAATCATAGCGATTCTCATTACCAAGTCAACCGCTGTTTCTGCATTTATTTTATCTGGTCTCTGGAATGGCCTGATTGCCCTGTAAATGAAGGGCTCGGCGTTGCGCTCAACCGAATGATCTGACGGTTGAGTTGGTCGATACGCCGGGCCATGCTCTCGATCAGGCTGTGGGCGATCTTCGGATTGCTGCGGGTCATGCTCAAAAACTGATCAGCGGGAATCAACATCACCGTACTGCGTTCGCGGGCAATCACGGTCGCGTTACGCGGTTCTCCAGTGAACACAGCCATGGCACCAAAAATTTCGTCCTTTGGCACTTCGCCAACCTTCTGCCCGTCGACAAAAGCTTCGGCATGCCCGTCGATGATCACAAATACATGATCGGCGGCGGCGCCTTGGTGAATCAGGATTTCACCGGCCTCGACCCGTTTGAAGCCGTTGGTGCTGCGAAACTCCCGCGGTTTCAGCTCGGCCACCGCGTGGGCGAGCAAAGCCACTTGCCCCAGCATGTATTGGAGAAATTGTTCCGCCCGGTTGGCGTCGGCAAACAAATGCTGCAACACATCACTGCGCCGATAGGGCGTCACACGCAACGGCCCGTCACTGCACAGGCGCGAATCGCCCCAGTCATCACCGCGCAGAAGGCCGATGAAGTCACCCTCCTGCCAATAAAACAGTGCGCGTGCGCCGATGTATCCGGTGATCACACCTTCAGTCAGCAAAAACAACTGATCGCCGGACAACTGCGTCATCAAGTCCTCAGTCGCCTCCAGCTCAAGCGCCGGCCCGCACGGTTCGAGGCCTTGCAGCCACTGTGCAGGCAAACTCTGCAAGCGGTTGATCAATGCGTCGGCAAGCGCCGATTGTTCCCCAAGCAGGTACATGACGGTCAGCGCCCGTTCAATTCTTGTGACGCGAGGAAATGGCTTCGAGTTGCTTGTTCAAGGCGTCCTTGCGTTCGGCCGGGATGTCGTTCCAATGCACATCCATCAGCGCGCCCTCGATCGCATACAGCAACACCTTCGATGCACGAAACCCGCGGGTACGCACGGCCCGGTAGGCATCGACAGCGCCCAGGCGCCGCAAGTCCGAAGCGCTGTGGATGCCCACGGCATGCAGCCATTGCGCCGACGTCTTGCCAAGATTCTTCAGGTGTTGCAGTTCATCATTCATCAAGCCTCCTTGCGACGGCCGAATGGTGCGTGGGCGAGCTTCTCAGGAGTGTAGCCATCAGTAGGAAAAGCGTGGTTGTTTGGTCGGATTCAACCCAAACGCTTCTAAGAAAGTGCGCCGCAGAGGCGCCGAAGACCTGCGAACGCAGAAAGGCGGGAAGAAATACATATCAATGTAGGAGCGAGCCTGCTCGCGATGCGGACAGACAGGCAACACATTAGTTGAATGTTGAGCCGCCATCGCGAGCAGGCTCACTCCTACAGGGGCAGGCGCTGGATGGTTATCTCAGCGGGTGCGATAACGCAGGCGCGTGCCGAAATTCATCGACATCAGAATCTCGTCAGCACTCAGCTCCGGCGGGAAGTACGCCCCGGAGATCTGCGCGTGAGCCAGACTTGCGCCCTCCAGCGATGCGTTACGGAAGTCGATGCCACGCAAATCGGCAGAACGGAAATACGCGTCCCTGAAATCCACGCCATCGGCGTTCAGTTCGCGCAGATCGAGGCCACGGAAGTCGCCGCCGACCATGTCGATTGGTCCGTCTTGCGGGCGCTCTTTATTGAAACCTGTGATGTCATCTTTGTGCAGCAAGGCATACAGCGGGGTGTCGAGAAGTTTCGGCTGGCTCATGTCATATCACCGTTGGTTTTATGACGCCAGTATAGTGCCACTATTTGACGGCCGTGAAGCAAGCGAGGGCTTCACGGCCGAAATAGTTTCTTACAGGCCTGGAAGGCGCTGACGGATCTGCGCGACCACGGTGTCCAGCGTGCCGGATTCATTGGTCTGCACGCGTTTGCTGCGCAGAATCTCTTCCGGCGTCAGTGCTTCGCGGTTGGCCTGCTGGGCTTCGATCACGGCCAGTGTGGCGTCGGACGGATCCTTTTGGTCAGCCTGACGAATCGCCAGCCAGCTCTCGATCACCGCTTGCGGCGCGTTGCAGTCGAGGATCAGGAAAGGTGTGCCGGTGGCTTCGGCGATTTCTGCGGCGCTGTCGCGTTGCTCACGCTTGAGGTAAGTCGCATCGATGACCACCGGGAAACCGGCGTGCAGGATGACTTCAGCGATCTCATGCAGGCGCGCGTAGGTCTTGGCGCTGGCGTCGGCGCTATAAATGCCCGCCTGCACATCATTGGCCACGGTTTGCTCGCCGAACAGACGCTTGCGCTCAACATCGGAACGCAGACGGATCGCGCCCAGCGCTTCGACCAGACGCATGGCCACGTGGCTTTTACCGACAGCGGAAACACCGTGGGTGATAGCCATGAAACGCGAAGGAATGGTGCTGTAGCTTTCCGCCAGGTTGGCGTAGTTGCGGTACTGGCGCAGGGTAGTGGCGCGCTGCACCGGGGTCGCGTCCGCCGGCATGCTGAACAGCGCAACCTTGGCGCGAACCAGTGCGCGATAGGCTTTATAGAAGTTCAGCACTTCCAGGCCCTGATAGTCGCCGGTCAGCTCCAGGTATTGGCTGATGAAGCGGCGCGCCAACGATTTCAGGCCGCGGTCTTCCAGGTCCATCGCGAGGAAACCGGTGTCGGCCCAGACGTCGGTGAAGCGGAACGGTTCGTTGAATTCGATGCAGTCGAAGATCACCACTTTGCCGTCGATGACGGTGGCGTTGCCCAAGTGGATATCACCGTGGCATTCACGGGTGAAACCCTCGGTTTTACGCTGGGCGAACAGCGGCTTGAGGCGTTCGAAGCTGCTTTCGGCCCAGGCTTTGAGTGCTTCGAGTTGCAGCAGATCGTTCTTGTCGCTGAGGAACGGCAGGATCTGCTCGAAGTTTTGCGATACCGGCGCCATCACGCTGGCCGGGGTGCCGGCGTCGTGTTCGGCCGGGACTTTGGGTGCGGTGAGATGGAATTTGGCGATCTGTTCGGCCATTTCATCGATGTGTTGGGTGGTCAGCTCGCCATTGGCCTGCAGGGTGCTGAGCAAACCGGTCTGCGGGAACTGGCGCATTTTCAGCACGTATTCGATAGCCGGACCGTCGCCGCCCAGTTGCGGGGCTTCGATGCTGCCGGTGACCGGCAACACTTCCAGATACAAATCGTCGGTCAGGCGCTGGTTCAGGCGCAGCTCTTCAGCGCAGAAATGTGCGCGCGATTCGAGGTTAGTGAAGTCGAGGAAGCCGAAATTCACGGGCTTCTTCACTTTATAGGCGAAGGGGCCGGTGAGGATCACCCACGAGATATGGGTTTCGATGACCTGGAACCCTTCGACGGGGTGCGGGTAAAGGGCCGGGTTTTGCAGGGCAGCGATCAGTGATTGGCTCACGGGCGATCCTTCAGAGACTGGGGGAAATTCGAGGTCGCCATTATGGCCGCTCGCCAGCCCGACGCAAACCTCGGAGCGCTCCTGTTGAGGATGAATAAAGTGCGTATAATCCGCCGCCATGACTCGAACTCGATCCCCCCGTACCAAGAAAAAACCACCATCCAAGGGCCTGCGCCCATGGCTGAGCTGGGCCATTAAACTCAGTCTGGTCGGCCTTGTGGTGCTGGCCGGCTTCGCCGTTTACCTCGATGCCGTGGTGCAGGAGAAGTTCTCCGGCAAGCGCTGGACCATCCCGGCCAAGGTGTACGCGCGCCCGCTCGAGCTGTTCGTCGGACAAAAGCTCAGCAAGGACGATTTCCTCACCGAACTCGATGCCCTCGGCTATCGCCGTGAAGCCGTCAGCAATGGCCCGGGCGCCGCAGCGGTTTCCGGCAACACCGTCGATTTGAATACCCGTGGCTTCCAGTTCTATGAAGGACTGGAAAAAGCGCAGCCGGTGCGCGTGCGTTTCTCGGGTGATTACGTCGCCGAGCTGTCGGCGACCAATGGCTCCAAGCTGTCCGTGGTGCGACTGGAACCGCTGATGATCGGCGGGATTTATCCGAAGAATCTCGAAGACCGCATTCTGATCAAGCTCGATCAGGTGCCGCCGTACCTGCTGGAAACCCTGGTCGCCGTCGAAGACCGCGATTTCTACAGCCACTGGGGCGTGTCACCGAAATCGATTGCACGTGCGATCTGGGTCAACACCTCCGGCGGCAAGATGACTCAGGGCGGCAGTACGCTGACGCAGCAGTTGGTGAAAAACTTCTACCTGACTGGCGAACGCAGCCTCAGCCGCAAGCTCACCGAAGCCATGATGGCGATGCTGCTGGAAGTGCATTACGACAAGAAGGAAATCCTTGAGGCCTACCTCAATGAGGTCTTTGTCGGTCAGGACGGCCAGCGTGCGGTGCACGGCTTCGGTCTGGCCAGCCAGTTCTTCTTCGGTCAGCCATTGTCCGAGCTGAAACTGCATCAGGTTGCGTTGCTGGTCGGCATGGTCAAGGGCCCGTCCTACTACAACCCGCGTCGCAACCCGGAGCGTGCGCTTGAGCGCCGCAATCTGGTACTCGACGTACTTGAGCAGCAAGGTGTGGCAACGGCCGAGCAGGTTGAAGCGGCGAAGAAAATGCCGCTGGGTGTGACCACTCGCGGCAAACTCGCCGACAGCTCCTTCCCGGGCTTTATCGATCTGGTCAAACGTCAATTGCGCGAAGATTATCGCGACGAAGACTTGACCGAAGAAGGCCTGCGGATCTTCACCAGTTTCGACCCGATCCTGCAGATGAAGGCCGAGGCGTCGGTCAACGACACCTTTAAACGTCTGGCCGGGCGCAAAGGCTCCGATGACGTTGAAGCGGCGATGGTCGTAACCAATCCGGAAACCGGCGAAGTCCAGGCGATGATCGGCAGCCGACAGGCGAGTTATGCCGGCTTCAACCGGGCGCTGGATGCGGTGCGGCCGATCGGCTCGTTGATCAAGCCGGCGGTGTACCTGACCGCGCTGGAGAAACCGAGCCATTACACGCTGACCAGTTGGCTGTCAGATGATCCGCTGTCAGTCAAAGGCGCGGACGGTCAGGTGTGGAAGCCGCAGAACTATGATCGCCGTTCCCACGGCACCGTATTCCTCTATCAAGGTTTGGCCCACTCCTACAACCTTTCGACCTCGCGCCTCGGGCTCGAAGTCGGTGTGCCAAATGTGCTGAAGACTTTGGCGCGTCTGGGCGTGACACGCGAATTCCCGGCTTATCCATCGATGTTGCTGGGTGCCGGCGGCATGACCCCGATCGAAGTGGCGACCATGTATCAGACCCTGGCCAACGGTGGTTTCAATACGCCGATGCGCGGGATTCGCAGCGTACTGACCGCCGAAGGTGAGCCGCTCAAGCGTTATCCGTTCCAGATTCAACAGCGTTTCGATCCGGCTTCCATCTACCTGATCCAGAACGCCATGCAGCGGGTCATGCGTGAAGGTACCGGCAGTTCGGTTTATAACGTGCTGCCGAAAACCCTCAACCTGGCCGGCAAGACCGGGACCAGTAACGACTCGCGTGACAGCTGGTTCGCCGGGTTCAGTCAGGATCTGCTGGCCGTGGTGTGGCTGGGGCGTGACGACAACGGCAAAACGCCATTCACCGGTGCCACCGGTGCGTTGCAGGTCTGGACCAGTTTCATGCGCAAGGCCGATCCGCTGCCGCTGGACATGCCGCAGCCAGACAATGTCGTACAGGCGTGGGTCGATTCGCGTACCGGGCAAGGCTCCGATGCCAACTGCCCGGGGGCGGTGCAGATGCCGTATATTCGCGGCAGCGAACCGCCACCCGGCGCCGCATGTGCAGGTGAAACACCTGCCAGCGGCGAATCGGTGATGGATTGGGTCAAGGGCTGGATGAATTAAGCAAAGAGGATTTCAAGTGAACAAGTGGTTGATTCCAGCGGTGACCGCCGTGGCTTTGCTCAGCGGCTGCTCTACCGTACAGCGTGGTTCGATCCCGGTGGTCGATTCGGGTACGGCGGTGTCCAACAGCGAACGCATTTCGGCCAATGGTGGCTTCCGTCAAACGACGGTCAAGCGTCCTGCGCAGGCTCAGACTCAAGCCATTCCGCAAGGTGATACCGGCGTGGTGGTGATGGTGCCGGGGGGCGGCGCGACGACATCGGCACCGATCAGTGCTTCGCCGATCGTGCCGGGTCCGGCGTCGGGCGGTATCACGCCGGGGCCTTACAATCCTTCGCCGGTCGAGTCGGCGCCGATCAACTCCGGCAGCTACAGCATGCCTTCGACACCGAGTGGTATTCCTTCCGCTAGCAGTGGCGGCGGTCTGTCGGCGGACGAGCAGCTGGACGGCCCGGTGCTTGCCTTGCTGACCACCGCTCAACAGCAACAGGCCGGTGGCGACCTCAATGGTGCGTCTTCCAGTCTGGAGCGTGCGCAGCGTGTCGCGCCGCGTGAGCCGCAAGTGCTTTATCGTCTGGCGCAGGTGCGCATGGCTCAAGGCGATGCGCCGCAAGCCGAGCAATTCGCTCGCCGTGCGCTGACCATGGCCAACGGCCGTCCGGACTTGCAGGCCAATCTGTGGGAGATCATCGCTCAGTCCCGTGAGAAACAAGGTGACTCCGCTGGTGCAGCCCAGGCCCGTCAGAAGGCCAAGGTCTCGCTGTGATGGATGCCCGTTTCCCGAAAATCGCCGATCAGTTGCTGCTGATCGAGCGTGAACTGCGCACACAGGGATGGTGGGATGAAGTTCAGCCATCGGTCGAAGCCTTGAGCAGTGTCGAGCCGTTTTCGGTCGACACCCTCGATTTCGAGCAGTGGTTGCAATGGATCTTCCTGCCGCGGATGAAGATGATCCTCGAGCAGGATCTGCCGTTGCCGAATGCCTCGGGCATTCAGGAGATGGCCGAAATGGTTTTCGCCCAGCGCAACGTGCAGGGCAAGGATCGACAGCTGCAGGTGCTGCTCAAAGAGTTCGACCTGCTGATCACCGCCTCGCGCTAACCCGGAAGCTGCCAGTCATCACTGGCAGTTTTCTGCTATCTGCTTCTGCGCTTCTACGATGCGCTCCTGACGCTGTGCATCATCCAACCTGCGCAATTGCCCCTCCACTTCCTCCCTCAAACGCGGATTGTTCTGCAACTGCGCAAGATTGGTGCGTGCCTGCTCGCAAAACTGCTTGAGCTGCGCCTGTTGGTCTGCGACCTGCTTCTTCACTTTGTCATCGATTGCCTTCTGATCACCGAGCGCGCCGCTACCCGGCATCGCCGCAGGTTTCGGCACAGGCGAGGAGGGTGTCTGCACGGTGGTGGAAGGCTGACCCCGTGGCGGCTGCGCATCGAAGTGCGTGACACCTTGGGTGTCGACCCATTTGTAGATTTGAGCGGCCATGCACCACGGGCTGAGGCCGATCAGCAGAGTGAGGAGGAGCGTTCGCATGCTGATTCCTTGGCAAAATTGCGCAATTGACACTAACAGAGTAGCGGTTTTCAGGTTTTTTCTTGCGTTCTCATGTGCTTACCCACAATTAAGCACATAGACGGCTTGACTTGGAGAGGGCGAAACAGAAGAATCCAAAGTCCGCTGTAGAGGGACTGCCAGAAGCAGACCCACTCGGTAGATCATGAGGCGCACATCCGCGCCGACCTGTTACACCCGCAACGCGTTACCTCGCGCTGGGTGGGAAAGGCCCGCAACACTTGGGACGATCCCAATACTTGCTCAGTCAGTGCTGACGTAGTCGGCGACCACCGTCGCTCATGCTCTGCCGAGAAGTAAACCTATTAAGACCCGCCCCTTTTTTGTGGACGGTATTCTGGCGTTTTAGAGGTGAACAACGTGGAGCTTTTATCTGGCGGTGAGATGCTCGTCCGCTTCTTGCGTGACGAAGGCGTCAAATATATCTACGGGTACCCGGGTGGTGCTCTCCTGCATGTTTACGATGCCCTGTTCAAAGAACCGGAAGTGACTCACATCCTGGTTCGTCACGAACAAGCGGCGACCCATATGGCTGACGGCTACGCCCGTGCCACCGGTAAAGCCGGCGTGGTATTGGTGACTTCCGGTCCAGGCGCCACAAACGCCATCACCGGTATCGCCACCGCCTATATGGACTCGATTCCAATGGTGATCATTTCCGGTCAGGTGCCAAGCACCATGGTCGGTACCGACGCGTTCCAGGAAACCGACATGATCGGTATCTCCCGGCCGATCGTGAAGCACAGCTTCATGATCAAGCACGCTTCGGAAATCCCGGAAGTCATGAAGAAGGCCTTCTACCTGGCGCAATCCGGTCGTCCGGGCCCGGTCGTGGTCGATATTCCGAAAGACATGACCAACCCGGCCGAGAAGTTCGAATACGTCTTCCCGAAAAAAGCCAAGCTGCGTTCCTACAGCCCGGCCGTTCGCGGTCACTCCGGGCAAATCCGCAAGGCAGCAGAAATGCTTCTGGCGGCCAAGCGCCCAGTGCTGTACTCCGGCGGCGGCGTAATCCTCGGCAACGGTTCCGCACCGCTGACCGAGCTGGCAAAAATGCTCAACCTGCCCGTGACCAACACGTTGATGGGCCTGGGTGGTTTCCCGGGTACTGATCGTCAGTTCATCGGCATGCTCGGCATGCATGGCAGCTACACCGCCAACCTGGCGATGCACCACGCTGACGTGATCCTCGCTGTCGGCGCGCGTTTCGACGATCGCGTGATCAACGGCGCATCGAAGTTCTGCCCGAACGCCAAGATCATCCACATCGACATCGACCCGGCTTCGATTTCCAAGACCATCAAGGCCGACGTGCCAATCGTTGGTCCGGTCGAGAGCGTGCTGACCGAAATGGTCGCGATCCTCAAGGAAATCGGCGAGACCCCGAACAAGGAGTCCGTGGCCAGTTGGTGGAAGCAGGTGGATGAATGGCGCGGTGATCGCGGCCTGTTCCCTTACGACAAGGGCGACGGCAGCAAGATCAAGCCGCAGACCGTGATCGAAACCCTGTGCGAAGTGACCAAGGGCGATGCCTTTATCACTTCCGATGTGGGCCAGCACCAGATGTTCGCTGCGCAGTACTACACGTTCAACAAGCCGAACCGCTGGATCAACTCCGGTGGTCTGGGCACCATGGGCTTCGGTTTCCCGGCGGCCATGGGCATCAAGTTGAGCTTCCCGGAAGACGACGTTGCCTGCGTCACCGGCGAAGGCAGCATCCAGATGAACATCCAGGAGCTGTCGACCTGCCTGCAATATGGCTTGCCAGTGAAAATCGTCATCCTGAACAACGGTGTTCTGGGGATGGTTCGTCAGTGGCAGGACATGAGCTACGGCAGCCGTCACTCGCACTCGTACATGGAATCGCTGCCTGACTTCGTCAAACTGGCTGAAGCTTATGGTCACGTTGGCATGCGCATCACCGACTCGAAAGACTTGAAGTCGCAGATGGCAGAGGCGTTCGCCATGAAGGATCGTCTGGTCGTGCTGGATATTTCGGTCGACACCAGCGAGCACGTCTACCCGATGCAGATCAAAGACGGCTCCATGCGCGATATGTGGCTGAGCAAGACGGAGCGTACTTAATCATGCGGCACATTATTTCCCTGCTTCTGGAAAACGAACCCGGCGCTTTGTCTCGCGTAGTCGGCCTGTTCTCGCAGCGCAACTACAACATCGAAAGCCTGACCGTGGCCCCGACCGAAGACCCGACCCTGTCGCGTCTGACGCTGACCACCGTTGGTCACGATGAAATCATCGAGCAGATCACCAAAAACCTGAACAAGCTGATCGAAGTGGTCAAGCTGGTGGACCTGTCGGAAAGTGCTCACATCGAGCGCGAACTGATGCTGGTCAAGGTCAAGGCCACTGGCGCCCAGCGCGCCGAGATCAAACGCACTACCGATATTTACCGTGGACAGATCGTCGATGTCAGTGCCAGCGTGTATACCGTTCAATTGACCGGTACCAGCGACAAGCTCGACAGCTTCATTCAGTCCATCGGCACCGCATCGATTCTGGAAACCGTCCGTAGCGGCGTGACTGGCATTGCCCGCGGCGACAAAGTACTCAGCATCTAAACCAAATTAGCGAATGGCCTGAACGGCCTGGATATAAAGGGGAAATTCATGAAAGTTTTCTACGATAAAGACTGCGACCTGTCGATCATCCAGGGCAAGAAAGTTGCCATCATCGGTTACGGTTCCCAGGGTCACGCCCAAGCGTGCAACCTGAAAGACTCCGGTGTCGACGTTACCGTTGGTCTGCGTAAAGGTTCGGCCACCGTTGCCAAAGCCGAAGCTCACGGCCTGAAAGTGACCGACGTTGCTTCTGCCGTTGCTGCTGCCGACCTGGTCATGATCCTGACCCCGGACGAGTTCCAGTCCTCGCTGTACAAGAACGAAATCGAGCCGAACATCAAGAAAGGCGCCACCCTGGCCTTCTCCCATGGCTTTGCGATCCACTACAACCAGGTTGTTCCGCGTGCCGACCTCGACGTGATCATGATCGCGCCGAAAGCCCCGGGCCACACCGTACGTTCCGAGTTCGTGAAGGGCGGCGGTATCCCTGACCTGATCGCGATCTACCAGGACGCCTCGGGCAACGCCAAAAACGTTGCACTGTCCTACGCTGCCGGCGTTGGTGGCGGTCGTACCGGCATCATCGAAACCACCTTCAAGGACGAGACTGAAACCGACCTGTTCGGCGAACAAGCCGTACTGTGCGGCGGTACCGTTGAACTGGTTAAAGCTGGTTTCGAAACCCTGGTTGAAGCTGGCTACGCGCCGGAAATGGCCTACTTCGAGTGCCTGCACGAACTGAAGCTGATCGTTGACCTCATGTACGAAGGCGGTATCGCCAACATGAACTACTCGATCTCCAACAACGCTGAATACGGCGAGTACGTGACCGGTCCGGAAGTGATCAACGCCGAATCTCGTCAGGCCATGCGCAACGCCCTGAAACGTATTCAGGACGGCGAATACGCCAAAATGTTCATCAGCGAAGGCGCAACCGGCTACCCTTCGATGACCGCCAAGCGTCGTAACAACGCCGCTCACGGTATCGAAATCATCGGCGAGCAACTGCGCTCCATGATGCCGTGGATCGGTGCCAACAAGATCGTCGACAAAGCCAAAAACTAAGTCGTCGTCCCTTGTACGAAAAACGCGGCCTCGGCCGCGTTTTTTCGTTTGCGCCGGTGGTTCTGGTATAAAGCTGCATCGTTTGTGGCCGAACCGTCGTCCCAGACACCTGTCGAATTTTTTCCAAACCGTTGCAAGGTAATGTCCATGAGCGAACGTCCCGAAGAGCCGAACAAGGCTTCTGACGCCGAAAGCCTGCTGCCCATCGATGAACACATCGAAGAAGGGCACGACGCAGAAGGTCGTAAAGTCCGGCATCGTGGTATCTATCTGCTGCCGAATCTGTTCACCACTGCCAACCTGTTCGCAGGCTTCTATTCCATCATCAACTCGATGAGTGCCCAGGCTGCCTTGAGCGCCGGGGACTCCGCCAACGCGAGCAAGTACTTCGCGTTTGCTGCGATCGCGATTTTCGTCGCCATGGTGCTCGACGGTCTCGACGGCCGCGTGGCGCGCATGACCAATACGCAAAGTGCGTTCGGCGCCGAGTATGACTCGCTGTCGGATATGGTTGCTTTTGGGGTTGCGCCGGCGTTGCTGGCGTTTGGCTGGGCATTGGGTGACATGGGCAAAGTCGGCTGGATGGTTGCCTTCATCTATGTAGCCGGTGCAGCCTTGCGCCTGGCGCGCTTCAACACTCAGGTTGGTACCGCGGACAAGCGTTACTTCATCGGTCTGGCCAGCCCCGCAGCGGCCGGAGTGGTCGCGGGCATCGTCTGGGCGTTCAGCGATTACGGCATTCAGGGTTCGAAGATGTCGTTCCTGGTCGCGCTGATGGTGGCGGCGGCCGGCATGCTGATGGTCAGCAACATCAAGTACAACAGCTTCAAGGAGCTGGACTTGAAAGGGCGCGTACCTTTCGTTGCGATTCTCGCAGTCGTGTTGGTGTTCGCCGTGGTCTTCAGCGATCCGCCGCGCATTCTGCTGCTGGTGTTCCTCGCCTATGCGGCTTCGGGACCGATTCAGTACCTTTTACATCTTCGTCGGCACAAAAACGTCGAGTGATGTAATTTCCCTCATACTCCGCAGTCTATGGGTGCATCAGTCCTCCAAAGCTGCGGAGTTGTCATGTTGATCAAAATCCCTAAAGCGTCTGACTGCCACGAGTCGGATGTCACGCCTGAATCCATTTATCTGTCTCGCCGCCAATTGCTTGGGGCCACGGCTGCCGGTATCGCCGTCAGTAGTCTGCCTCGCTGGGCCAATGCCGACGACGCGGCGCAGTATGCCGATGTCGAGCCGGGCAAAGCGCCTGCATGGTTTGCCGAGAAACTGCCCTCTACTAAGTGGGGCGCAGTCAGCGTCAAGGATGAGGCGGTCACGCCTTATAAAGATGCAACCCATTACAACAACTTCTATGAGTTCGGCACCGACAAGGGAGATCCGGCGGCGAATGCTGGCTCGCTGAAAACCGAACCGTGGAGTGTGGTGGTTGACGGGGAGGTGGGTAAACCAGGGCGTTATGCGCTGGAAGACTTCATGAAACCGTATCAATTGGAGGAGCGTATCTATCGCCTGCGCTGTGTCGAGGCGTGGTCGATGGTCATTCCGTGGATCGGTTTTCCGATTTCGGCGTTGCTCAAGCAAGTCGAACCCACCTCCAATGCCAAATACATCCGCTTTGAAACCTTGCAGGATCCCAAGAGCATGCCGGGCCAGCGTTCCGGTTTTGCTTTGATCGATTGGCCTTATGTAGAGGGCTTGCGACTGGATGAGGCGATGCATCCTTTGGCGATTCTGGCGGTGGGCATGTATGGCCGCGAGCTGCCGAATCAAAATGGCGCGCCACTGCGTTTGGTGGTGCCATGGAAGTACGGCTTCAAAAGCGTGAAATCCATCGTGCGTATCAGTCTGGTCAGCGAGCAGCCGAAGACAACCTGGCAAAGTATTGCGGCCGATGAATACGGCTTCTACGCAAATGTTAACCCGACTGTTGATCACCCGCGTTGGACGCAGGCGCGTGAGCGCCGGCTACCAAACAGTCTGTTCAAGCCGAATGTGCGTGATACGCAAATGTTCAACGGCTACGCGGATGAAGTTGCTTCTTTATATACAGGGCTCGATCTGCGGAAGAACTACTGATGCGATATCCGTTATGGCGTGTAGGCGTTTTCATTGCGGCGGCGGTCTGGCCATTGCTGTGGTTCTATCAGGCTTTTGCGGATTTGCTTGGGCCTGACCCTGGCAAGGTGCTGGTTGATCGCTTGGGGCTTGGGACATTGGTGCTGTTATTGATCACCTTGAGCATGACGCCTTTGCAGAAAATGACCGGTTGGGCGGGGTGGATCGCTGTTCGCCGGCAGTTGGGGCTTTGGTGTTTTGCCTATGTGGTTTTGCACTTGTGCAGCTATTTGGCATTTATTCTGGGATTTGATTGGTCACAACTGGGTGTTGAGCTGCGGAAGCGGCCGTACATTATTGTCGGGACGCTTGGTTTCCTTGGGCTGTTGGCTTTGGCGGTGACTTCCAATCGCTACAGTCAGCGCCGGTTAGGTGCTCGCTGGAAGAAGTTACATCGGCTGGTTTACGTGATTCTGGGGCTGGGATTGCTGCACATGCTGTGGATCGTTCGGGCTGATCTCAAGGAATGGGCAATTTATGCCTTTATCGGCGGACTGCTTCTTTTGCTGCGCCTTCCTCCTGTTGCACGTCGAATCCCGCGTTTATTGGCTAAAAAACAGATTCTGCAAGAAAAGCGAAATTAACGGTTGACGGCAGATTCCAGAGGTCTATAATTCGCCCCACTTCCGGCGCAGTCGAAACGG
>NZ_JBYSZA010000036.1:0-54719 GCF_058786735.1 Pseudomonas sp. FW305-7 | reverse complement strand
GCGGTCAGGGCGGCGGTCATGGCGGCATCGCCGGGCCGGGCACCGGTACGCTGGGCGGCCAGGCTGGCAGCGGTGGCGTCGGCGGTTACGGTGGCGGTTACGACGCGACGCATATGGGCGGTCGCGGTGGCTCCACGACGGGCGGCGCCGGCGGGGTGGGCACGGCCGATTACAGCAACGGCGGCAATGGCGGCACGGCCAGTAACGGCACCATTTCCATTGGCGGCGGCGGTGGCGGTTCCGGCTGGGACAAGGTCGGCGGTGTCGGTGGTAATGCGGCCGGCGGCATTTACAACGCCTCCACCGGTACCCTGAAAATCGTCGGTACTTCGGTCATCAGCAACAACATCGGCGCGGGCGGCGGTGGTGGTGGCGGCAGCGGCCTGGGCAGCAACAATCTGAACGGCGGCGATGGCGGGCGAGGGGTCGGCGCGATCTGGAACCAGGGCGGCACGGTGCTGATCACCGCCGCCAACTTCAGCGCCATCAGCGGCAACGTTGCCGGCAGCGGCGCCGGCGGTACAGAACTCGGCGGCGGCGTCACCGGTTCTGTGCCGTTGGCCTTCGCGGCGATCTACAACAACGGTGGCACGCTCAACACAGCCTATGTGGAGCCGCCGACCGCAACCATCGTGATGGCCGACACGGCGCTGAAAATCGGCGAAACCTCGCTGGTGACCATCACCTTCAGCCGCGCAGTGAGCGGTTTCACCAACGCCGACCTGACGATTGCCAATGGCACGCTGACGGCGGTGAGCAGCAGCGACGGCGGCCTCACCTGGACCGCGACCTTCACCCCAACCAACAACATCACCGACAGCACCAACCTGATCACCCTCGACAACACTGGGGTAAATGCGATCAGCGACGGCGTGGCGGGCGTCGGTACGACCAGCTCCGTCAATTACGCGATCGATACCGCCCGGCCGACCGTGACCATTGTGATGGCCGATACGGCAATAAAGATCGGTGATACCTCGCTGGTGACTTTCACCTTCAGTGAAGCCGTGACCGGTTTCACCAACGCCGACCTGACTATCGCCAATGGCACGCTGACGGCAGTCAGCAGCAGCGACGGCGGCATTACCTGGACGGGGACGTTCACCCCGACCGCCAGCATCACCGACACCACCAACCTCATCACCCTGGACAACACCGGCATCGCTGACCTGGCGGGCAACGCCGGCAGCGGCACCACCGACTCGAACAATTACGCGATCGATACCGTACGGCCGACGGCGACCATTGTTGTTGCCGACACCAATCTGGCGGCAGGCGAAACCTCGGTGGTGACCATCACTTTCAGCGAAGCGGTGAGTGGTTTCACCATCGCCGATCTGACCGTGGCCAACGGCATCCTGAGCGGACTGAGCAGCAGCGATGGCGGCATTACCTGGACGGCCACGCTGACGCCAACCACAAGCGTCACCGACACCACCAACCTGATCACGCTGGACAACACCGGTGTCAATGATCTGGCCGGCAACGTCGGCAGCGGCACCACCAATTCCAACAACTACGCGATCGACACCGTGCGGCCGACGGCGACCATCGTCGTCGCCGACAACGCGCTGAAAATCGGCGAAACCTCGCTGGTGACCATTACCTTCAGCGAAGCGGTGAGCGGGTTCACCAACGCCGACCTGAGCATCGCCAACGGCACGTTGACGGCGGTCAGCAGCGGCGATGGCGGCATCACCTGGACGGCGACTTTCACGCCGACCGCGAGCGTCACCGATACGACCAACCTGATCACCCTGAACAACACCGGTATCAGCGATCTGAATGGTAATACCGGCAGCGGCACTACTGACTCCAACAACTACGCCATCGATACCGTGCGCCCGACCGCGACCATCGTTTTCGCTGACAACAGCCTGAAAATCGCTGAGACCTCGCTGGTGACCATCACCTTCAGCGAAGCGGTGAGCGGGTTCACCAACGCCGACCTGACCATTGCCAACGGCACGTTGACGGCGGTGAGCAGCAGCGACGGCGGTGTCACCTGGACCGCGACGTTCACGCCGAGCGCGAACATCACCGATGCCACCAACGTCATCACCCTCGACCAGACCGGCGTCGCCGACCTGGCGGGCAACGCCGGCACTGGCACCGTCGATTCCGGCAACTACGCCATCGACACCCAGCGCCCGACCGCCAACATCGTGGTGGCGGATGCCAGCCTGAGCGCTGGTGAAACGTCGTTGGTAACCATCACTTTCTCGGAAGCGGTGAGCGGTTTTACCAACGCCGATCTGACGATTCCCAACGGCACATTGACCGCCGTCAGCAGCAGCGACGGCGGGATTACCTGGACCGCGACGTACACGCCGACGGTGGGGATCAACGACGCAACCAACGTCATTACCCTGGCCAATACCGGCATTACCGACCTGGCCGGCAACGCCGGCAGCGGCACGACCAATTCCAACAACTACAGCATCGACACGGTGCTGCCGACAGCCACCGTGATCATTGCCGACACCTCACTGAAAATCGGTGAGACCTCGCTGGTGACTATCACTTTCTCTGAGGCGGTGACCGGTTTCACCAATGCCGACCTGACGATTGCCAACGGCACCCTGACGGCGGTGAGCAGCAGCGATGGCGGCGTCACCTGGACAGCGACTTTCACGCCAACCAGCAACATCACTGACGCCACCAACCTGATCACCCTCGACAACAGCGGCGTGCAAAACCTGTCAGGCAACGCCGGTAGCGGCACCACCGTTTCCAACAACTATGCCGTCGATACCGTACGGCCGACCGCGACCATCGTGGTCGCCGACACGGCGCTCGGCGTCGGCCAGACTTCGCTGGTGACCATCACCTTCAGCGAGGCGGTGAGCGGTTTCACCAACGCCGATCTGACCATCGCCAACGGTACGTTGAGCGCGGTCAGCAGCAGTGACGGCGGCATCACCTGGACGGCCACCTTCACGCCGTCTGCGGGAGTCACCGACACCAGCAACCTCATCACCCTGGACAACACCGGTATCGCCGACCTCGCTGGCAATGCTGGCAGCGGCACCACCGATTCCAACAACTACGCGGTCGACAGTCAGCGCCCGACCGCCACCATCCTGGTGGCGGATGCCAGCCTGAGCGCCGGTGAAACGTCGTTGGTAACCATCACTTTCTCGGAAGCGGTGAGCGGCTTTACCAACGCTGACCTGACGATTCCCAACGGCACATTGACCGCCGTCAGCAGCAGCGATGGCGGTATTACCTGGACCGCGACTTACACGCCGACGGCCGGAATCAATGACGCAACCAACGTCATTACCCTGGCCAATGCCGGCATCGCCGACCTGGCCGGTAACGCCGGCACCGGCGCCACCAATTCCGGCAACTTCACCATCGACACCGTAGTGCCGACGGCGACCGTGATCATTGCCGACCCCTCGCTGAAAATCGGCGAGACCTCGCTGGTGACCATCACCTTCAGCGAAGCAGTGACCGGCTTCACCAATGCCGACCTGACGATCGCCAACGGCACCCTGACGGCGGTGAGCAGCAGCGATGGCGGCATCACCTGGACGGCAACCTTCACGCCAACCAGCAACATCACCGACGCCACCAACCTGATCACCCTCGACAATTCCGGCGTGCAAAATCTGTCCGGCAACGCCGGCAGCGGCACCACCGATTCGAACAACTACGCCGTCGACACCGTGCGTCCGACCGCGACCATCGTGGTCGCCGACACGGCACTGGGTGTCGGTGAGACCTCGCTGGTGACCATCACCTTCAGCGAAGCGGTGAGCGGTTTCACCAACGCCGATCTGACCATCGCCAACGGTACGTTGAGCGCGGTCAGCAGCAGTGACGGCGGCATCACCTGGACGGCCACCTTCACGCCGTCTGCGGGAGTCACCGACACCAGCAACTTCATCACCCTGGACAACACCGGCATCGCCGATCTGGCGGGCAATACCGGCAGCGGCACCACCGATTCGAACAACTACGCGGTCGACAGTCAGCGTCCGACCGCCACGATCGTCATGAGTGATAGTGATGTGCGTCCCGGCGAATCCGCGCTCGTCACGATCACCTTCAGCGAAGCGGTCAGCGGCTTCGACAATAGCGACCTGAGCGTCGCCAACGGCACGCTGAGTAACGTTTCGTCGAGCGACGGCGGCATCACCTGGACGGCGACGTTTACCCCAACCATCGGCGTCAGCGATGCCACCAACCTGATCGTCCTGAACAACAGCGGTATCAGCGATCTGGCCGGCAACACCGGCACCGGTACCACCAACTCGGCCAACTACGCGGTGCAGACCGAAGTGCCGACCGCGACCATTGTCGTCGCGGATACCGCGCTCAAGGCCGGTGAAACTTCCACGGTGACCATCACTTTCAGTGAGGCCGTCAGCGGTTTCGACAATGCCGATCTGAGCATTGCCAATGGCACCCTGAGCAACGTCAGCAGCAGCGACGGCGGCGTGACCTGGACGGCGACGTTCACGCCAACCAGCAACATTACCGACACCAGCAATCTGATCACCCTCAACAATGCCGGCGTGACCAACGCCTCGGGCAACAGCGGTGTCGGCTCCACCGATTCGAACAACTTCGCCATCGACACGGCGCTGCCGACCGCCACTATCGTGGTCGCCGACAATCGCCTGGGCATCGGTGAAACCACCACGGTGGCCATCACCTTCAGCGAAGCGGTCAGCGGTTTTGACCTGTCGGACATCAGCGTTGCCAATGGTCTGCTGTCGAACCTGACCAGCAGCGACGGCGGCGTTACCTGGACCGCTACGCTGACGCCGACCGCCAACGTCAATGACGCGACCAACCTGATCATCCTCGACACCGCCGGCGTGCAGGACCTGGCCGGCAACATTGGAGCGAGCGTTGCGATTTCCAATAACTACGCGCTCGACGCTACGCGGCCAACCGTCAACATCGTGGTCGCCAATCCAAACCTGGGTATCGGCCAGACCACCACGGTGACCTTCACCTTCAGCGAGGCGGTGAGCAATTTCGACCTGTCCGACCTGAGCGTGACCAACGGCGATTTGAGCAACCTGAGCAGCAGCGACGGCGGCAAGACCTGGACCGCGACGTTCACCCCGACGGCCAGCGTGACCGATCCAAGCAATTTCATCGCGCTGGACACCAGTAATGTCACCGATCTGGCCGGCAACGTCGGCAGTACCGTCGCGGTGTCGAACAACTACGCGCTGGACAGCGAACGGCCGACCGCCACGGTCGTCATCGCCAACCCGAACATGGGCATCGGTCAGACCTCGCAGGTGACCATTACCTTCAACGAGGCAGTCAGCGGTTTCGATCTGTCAGACCTCGTGGTGGCGAACGGCACCTTGTCCAACCTGAGCAGCAGCGATGGCGGCAAAACCTGGACCGCAACCCTGACGCCGAACGCCAACGTCAACAGCGCCAGCAACGCGATCAGCGTCAACAGTGCCGGGGTCAGCGATGCGTCCGGGAACAGCGGCAGCGGAGTCAGCAGCTCCAATAACTACGCCATCAACACCGTGCCGGTGATCATTCCTCCAACCGTGCCGACCACGCCGACCAGCGTCGTCATTCCGGATCCGCTCATTCGCAGCAGCGACCTGGTGGTGCCAACACCGCCGCCTAACGTGCCGCTGCAACCGGTCATCTTCACTGCGCCAACCGGCGATCTCGGTTCACCGCTGACCTTCGCGCCGTTGTTCGAACAACGGGTGATCGGCAACGGCATTCGTCCGATTGGCGATATTTTCATCAATCACGGGGCCCTCAGCCGCAGCTTCATCGCGCAGGTGTTCAGCAGCAGTGACAGCGGCGGCGACGGTTCCGGCCACGGCTTCCTCGGCTTTGGTGGTGGCGATGGTGGCGTATTCGCCAGCAGCACGCTGGCGAGCCTGTTCAACCAGAACAGCGGTACCGAGCGTGATTCCTTGAACGCCTTCGGCAGCCAGTCGCTCAAGGCCGGCGATGTTTCCCAGGGCCTGCGCGGCGTATTTGGCGCACCGACGCTGGGGCAGCAACTGCAACAACTCAAAGACACCGAGCAGCAGCGGGTCGACAGCCTGGCGGCAGCTCTGCAACAGATCGGCATCAGCGAAATGTCGGCCTGAACAAACAACTACTCAACACTGTGCGGGACCTAGGGGCGATCCAGGGATGAAGACAAGTCAGAAGTTGTTCGGCGCCAGCCTGCTGGCGCTGGCGATCAGCGGATGTGCAGTGACCAGTGAACCGATTGAACGCAGCGTCAGCGCACAACGAGCCAGAACCGATCTGCAAAGCATGTACAAGGATCAGGAACCGCTGCGCGGCCCGTTGACCCTGCACCAGGCCATGGCCCGCGCGGTGAAATACAACCTCGAAGGTCGTTTGAAAATCATGGAGGAAGCGCTGGCCAAGCGGCAGCTCGACCTCGCCAGTTTCGACATGCTGCCGCGCATGGCACTGGATGCCGGGTACGTCGGGCGCAACAACGTCAACGCCTCCAGCAGCCAGAGCGTGCGTACCGGCACTCAGTCTCTGGAACCGTCGACCTCGCAGGATCGTGACCGCGAGGTTGCCGACCTGACCATGGTCTGGAACGTCCTCGACTTCGGCGTCAGCTACATCAGCGCCAAACAGCAGGGCGACCAGCGCCTGATCGTGCAGGAACGGCGGCGCAAAGTGATCAACACCATCGTCCAGGACGTGCGCTCGGCCTATTGGCGAGCAATGGCCGCCGAACGTCTGCTCAAGCAGATCGACAGCCTGATGGCGCGGGTGCAGACCGCCCGCGACAACAGCCAGACCCTGAGCGATCAACGCATTGGTGATCCGGTGCAATCGTTGAGTTATCAGCGTTCGCTGATCGAAGCCACCCGACAGCTGGAAGAACAGCGCCGCGCCTTGTCGCTGGCGAAAACCGAGCTGGCGACGCTGATCAATTTGCCACTGGGCACCAACCTGACCCTGGCTACTGATGACGGCTACCAGATTCCCGAGCTCAAGGTTGGTCTGGCCAAGCTTGAGCAAGAAGCCCTGACCAGCCGCCCGGAACTGCGCGAGCAGGATTACCAGACGCGCATCAGCGCCGCCGAAACCCGCAAAGCCATGTTGCGTCTGTTGCCGGGCCTGGAGTTTTCGGCGGGCGGGCATTACGACAGCAACTCCTTTCTGGTCGAGCAGGGCTGGGCCGACTACGGCGTCAAAGTCACCTGGAACCTGTTCAACGTGATCTCCGCGCCGGCGGCGATCAACGTCGCCAAGGCTGGGGAAGAAGTCGCCAGTGCGCGGCGTCAGGCGATGTCGATTGCGGTGCTGGCGCAGCTCTATGTGGCCAACGCCAACTATCAAGAAGCCTTGCGCCAGTTCAAGACCAACCAACAACTGTCCGACATTGACGGGCAAATCGTCGGCCAATTGCGCAATCGTCATCAGGCTGCCGGTATTGGTGAACTGGAGCTGATTCAGGGCGAGTTGAACAACTTGCAGGCGGATTTGCGTCGCGACCTGTCGTACGCCGATCTGCGCAATGCCTACGGCCAGATCTTCGCCAGCGCCGGCCTCGATCCGTTGCCGGATCAGGTGCAATCCACCGAAGTGCAGTCGATCGCCACCGCGCTGGCCAATCGCGAGTCGGCGTGGGCGGCGGGGGATATCTCGGTGCCGGCAGTCGCCCATGCCTCGGCGCAGTGATGTGCTGGCGCCGAGCGCCAGCATCAGCCGCACACAACTCGAAGCCCGCAACGGCCATCGAGGTGCGGCGATTCTGTTGACGGGGCTTCCGGCGGCGGGCAAATCGACGCTGGCGCAAGCGCTGCACGCTGAGTTGTTCGCGCGAGGTGTGCAGAGCGTGGTGCTCGACGGCGATGGTTTGCGCGTCGGCCTCAACCGCGATCTGGGCTTCACCGATGGGGATCGCCGGGAAAACATTCGCCGCGCCAGTGAACTGGCCGCTTTGCTGGTCGAAAATGGCCAGATCGTGATTCTGGCGATGATTGCGCCATTGGCAGAGTTACGCGAAGTGTTCGCTGAACGCTTGGGTGAGGACTATTGCGAGGTCTGGTGCAACGCCGCGTTGGCGGTGTGCGAGCAGCGTGATCCAAAAGGGCATTACGCCCGTGCGCGACGCGGTGAATTGCCGGGGTTTACCGGGGTGTCGGCACCGTACGAGCCACCGTTGCAGGCGTCTTTGGTGGTCGACACCGGGGTGCAATCGGTCGAGGCCTGCCTTGATCGCCTGCTGACCTGGCTCGGCGAGTGCTCGGTGTTGCCACACGCATGAGCCGTCCGGCGTTTTCACGTCTGCCGGTGACAGTGGATTTGCCGCTGTTGTTGCAAGCACTGGCGGCGATTGCCGATGACGCTTGGCACGGTCACTTCAATACAGATTACTTTTCGGGAGACTGGAGCGGCGTGGCGCTGATTTCGGCGGCTGATGCGCTGACCGAGTTGTCCCCCGGAAGCGGCGAGCCGCTGCGTCGCGCACCGTGGTTGCAGGATGATCGGTGGCGACAGGGGCTGCGCGATCTGCCATTGAAAATCGTCAGTGCACGCTTGTTGCGCCTTGGGCCGGGTGGCCGGATTCACGAACACCGCGATTACGATCTCGATGGCCCGGATGCCGATCGGCGTCTGCACATTCCCTTGCTCAGCCCGCCCGACGTGGACTTCTGGCTCGACGGCCAGCGCATCCCCATGAGGACGGGCGAGTGTTGGTTTCTCGATCTGGCGCGACCGCATCGGGTGGACAACCGTGATAGGTCGGCGCGGGTGCATCTGGTCCTCGACTGTCGGCCCGATGCGTGGCTGGAAGAGCGGATTGCTGAAGGCCTGGCGAGCACGCCTGAACCGCAGTTGGCAGAGACGACGTTGCAGAGTTTTCAACGGCTGGTCGCCAACGATACCTCGCTGGCGCTAGCCTTGCGGGAGCTGCACGATCCTGAACAGTTCATCAGCCGAACTCTGGAACTGGCTGCCGCACGAGGCTTGCCGTTCTCGCGTGAAGAACTTCGTGCGGCGATGCGCAACGGTCGTCGGCAATGGAATGAACAATGGAACGGCTGAACCTCGACGGCTGGTTGCCGATTGGTATCTGGCCGATTGCCGGGCAGTGGCAGGTGGATTGGTGCTGGTTCGGCGACAGGCCGCTGCATCAGCCGTTTTTCCGCGACGCGGTCGACGATGCACTGCGCCTGCCGTTCAATCAGGCTTTCCGTCGGCAGACGCCGCTGGCGGCGCTCAGCGACTGGCATGCGCAGAGTCCGGGTCTGGCGCCAAGCGCTTTCATTCTGCACGCCTCGCGCTGCGGCTCGACGCTGATCAGCCAGATGCTCGCCCGGCTCGACGATCACATCGTGATCTCCGAACCGCCGCCGCTCGATGCGTTGTTGCGCAGTGATCTGCCTGCGCCTGAGCGCCAGGCCGCAATCAATGGGTTACTTTCGGCATACGGGCAGCGCCGCCGAGGCGAAGAACAGCGACTGGTGATCAAACTGGATGCCTGGAACATCGGCGAATGGTCGCTGTTGCAGGAATGTTTCCCGCATACGCCGTGGCTGTTTGTGTATCGCGATCCATTGGAAATCGCCGTCTCTCATTTGCGTCGCCCGGGCATGCACATGGTGCCGGGCATGCTCGGTGACTGCGTGCTGGAGGATGGTTTGCCGTTCGCAGGTCGCGAGGATTTCATCGCCCGACGTTTGGGGCGGTTGCTTGAGGCCGGGTTGATCCACTGCCGCGACTCGGGTGGATTGCCGGTGAATTACAGCGAATTGCCAGAGGCAATGGCGGGGCGGTTGGCACGGTTTTTCCGCCTGGATGATGTACAGCGCCAGCAGGTGTTTGCGGCGGTGGATTTACACGCGAAGCAGCCGTCGCAACCCTTCGTTGCCGATGGTGAAGACAAGCGTCGTGAGGCCTCGGCGCTGTTGGAGGAGCGGGTGCGTTACTTTGCCCAGCGTTCGTTTTTGGATCTTGAGTTGCTGCGCAACGCTTGAAAGCGTTCTTTCGCTTTTCAGGATTTTCCCGACAAATCCGCCATGCCCTTGAGCAATTCAATCGGCAGTGGAAAGACAATCGTCGAACTCTTGTCCCCGGCAATCGAGCTCAGGGTCTGCATGTAGCGCAGTTGCATGGCGCCGGGCTGACGACCGAGCATTTCCGCGGCTTGCATGAGTTTTTCCGACGCTTGCAACTCGCCTTCGGCGTGGATCACTTTCGCTCGCCGTTCCCGTTCGGCTTCGGCCTGTTTGGCGATCGCCCGGACCATCGACTCGTTTAGGTCGACGTGTTTGATCTCGACATTGGCGACCTTGATGCCCCAGGCGTCAGTCTGCGCATCGAGCACTTGCTGGATGTCGATGTTCAGTTGCTCGCGCTCGGCCAGCAATTCGTCCAGTTCATGTTTGCCGAGCACCGCGCGCAATGTGGTCTGGGCCAGTTGGCTGGTGGCGGAAAGAAAATCCTCGACCTGAATGATCGCCTTCTGCGGATCGAGCACGCGGAAGTACAGCACCGCGTTGACCTTCACCGAAACGTTGTCGCGGGTGATCACGTCTTGCGGCGGCACATCCAGGACCACGGTGCGCAGGTCGACCCGGACCATTTGCTGCACCACCGGAATCAGCAGGATCAGCCCCGGGCCTTTGACCTGCCAGAAGCGTCCGAGCTGGAACACCACGCCGCGTTCGTATTCGCGCAGGATGCGGAACGTCGACCCGGCGAGGGCGATCACCAATAACAGCAGCGCAACAAAACCGATTTGCAGACCCATGATCACTCTCCGTGTTGAGCCGCGTCAGTCGCGGTGACTTTCAGCAATAAGCCTTTGCGCCCGACTACGCGCACCGATTGCCCGCTCTGCAGCGGTGTGGCGCTGAGGACCTGCCAATGTTCGCCCTGCAACTGCACCCAGCCGTTATGGGCATTCTCCGGCTGCACGCCGGTCACCGCTGTGACACTGCCAACCAGGCCGGCATCGCCACTGACGGCGTGGCGCGGTCGGGTTTTCAAGGCACGGATGATCAACGCAAGTAACAGCAGGGCGCTGATCAGGCCGAGGCCGATCATCATCGGCACCGGCAGTTCGGCATTGCCGAGGATCAGCGCGCCGATGACGAACATGATGATTCCGCCCAAACCGATCACGCCGTAATTGGGCAGCGCGGCCTCGGCGATCAGGAAAACGATGCCCAGCGTGATCAGCCAGAGGCCAACCGAGCTCATGGGCGGCAACGATGTCTCGGCAGCGAAGGCTGAGCCGCTTACCAGCAGAAACAGAAACAACGTACAACATCGGTTGTTCACGTGACCCTCCGGGAGAGTCATGGGGTGGTTCTTTGAGTCTAGTTGAGCGTTGCGCTGACTGAATCCTGATCAATGTGCGGATGTGTCCGGTGAGCGGATTTCCCTTCGCCCGCGGCCTGTCGAACTAGACTCAAGGACACAGGAACACACGTTCAGCGCAACACCGAGGTGCATCATGCGTATGGCCAAAAAGGTGCAAAGCAGCCTGACCCGGGCGCATTGCGAATTCGACATCGTCGCCCACCGACACTCGTCCAGCAGTCTGGAAACAGCGCGGGTTTCCGGGGTTCCGGCCGAACGGGTGGCGAAATCGGTGATCCTCGACGACCACCACGGGCATTACCTGATGGCCGTGCTGCCGGCCAGTCGGCATCTGGACTTGAGCAAGGTGCGCAGCAGCGGCGAATGGCAGCTGACCCGCGAAAGCAACCTGGCGCATATCTTCGATGACTGCGAACGTGGCGCGGTGCCGCCGTTGGGGGATTCCTACGGACTGGACATGGTCATCGACCCGTTGCTGACCCGGCAGAAAGACATCTACCTGGAAGCCGGCAATCACAATTACCTGCTGCACATGAGCATGCCGGAGTTCCTGAAAATGGTGCCGCATGCCGAGGTGCGGGAGTTGAGTCATTAGCTGTTGTGGCGTCAGTGCCGACGCCATCGCGGGCAAGCCACGCTCCCACAGGTTCTGAGGTGTACACACTTGTGTTCCCCTGAAAATCCTGTGGGAGCGGGCTTGCCCGCGATTGATCTTCCACACACAGATTTGTTGAAGGAGTTAAGCAATGGAAAGTCCGACCCACAGCCTCCCCTCCCTGTTCAAGCAACTCGGCCTGGAAAACGACCCGGTCAGCATCGAACAATTCATCGCCACCCATTCCCCGTTGAAACCTGAACTGCATTTGGCGGACGCGTTTTTCTGGTCGAAGAGTCAGGCGAATTTTTTGCGTGACGAGATTCTCGATGATGCCGATTGGGCGGAGGTGGTGGATCAGTTGAATGTGTTATTGCGTAAGGGCCGGCAGGGATGAAGGGCACTCTCGGCTGTCATGCTGGCCACCCGTTTGAGGTTAAAAATCGCTTCAACTTCATCGTTACCTACGATGCGCATCAATTGTTTCAAAACTTGACTGAATTTCCCCACCAATGCGATATTGATAGTTAGCAAACTAACAGTGTGCATTTCCCCGTGCCGAATTCCCTCGACGCTCTCCAGATGAACATCAGCAGTGCCATGGTGGTGGCCGCCAGGCATTGGCGGAAGATCTGCCAGACCACGCTGGTCAACTATGGAATTTCCGAAGCCTGCGCCGTGCCGTTGTTGATGATCGGCAGGCTCGGCGAGGGTGTGCGGCAGGTGCAGGTGGCGCAGGCGGCCGGGATGGAGAGTCCGTCGCTGGTGCGTCTGCTCGATCAGTTGTGCCATTCGGGCTACGTCTGCCGGACTGAAGATGCGCAGGATCGCCGCGCCAAATGCCTGAGCCTGACCGACACCGGGCGTGAACTGGTGCAAGCGGTGGAAATCGAGCTGGTGCGTCTGCGTCACGAAGTGCTCGAAGGCATCGATCAGAGTGATCTGGAGGCTACGCTTCGGGTACTGCGCGCATTTGAGGCGGCAAGTCCGCCAGTGGTGGTCAATTCTTGAACGGTTTTTTTACTGGCATTCCGCCGGCCCGGGACTGGTTCTACGGGGTCCGCACTTTTGCAGCGTCAATGCTGGCGCTGTACATCGCCATGCTTATGCAAATGCCACGTCCGTATTGGGCGATGGCCACGGTGTACATCGTCTCCAGCCCGTACCTCGGGCCGACCAGCTCCAAAGCCTTGTACCGCGCCATCGGCACCTTTCTTGGTGCGGCGGCCGCGGTTTTTTTCGTGCCGATGTTTGTCCAGAGCCCGTATGTGCTGGTGGTGGTAATTGCGCTGTGGACGGGGATTCTGCTGTTTCTCTCCTTGCATCTGCGCACGGCCAACAGCTACGCGCTGATGCTCGCCGGTTACACCCTGCCGCTGATTGCTTTGCCGACGGTGGATAACCCGCTGGCGGTGTGGGACGTGGCGGAAGCCCGTACCGAAGAGATTTTCCTCGGCATCGCCGTTGCCGCCGTGGTGGGCGCGATGTTCTGGCCGCGCCGACTGGCGCCAGTGTTCAACGATGCCGTGGGCAAATGGTTCGCCGACGCGACAACTTACAGCCTGAAATTCCTCAGCCGCGATGTGCAGCCCGAAGAGGTCACCGCACTGCGCATGGCCATGGTCGCCAATTTCAACAGCCTGGAATTGATGATCGGCCAGTTGCCCCACGAAGGCTCGCGGCCGCAAACCGTGCGCAACACCAAGGAACTGCGCGGGCGGATGATCCATCTGTTGCCGGTGATCGACGCTCTGGAAGATTCGCTTTACGCCCTTGAGCGACGCACGCCGGAGCTGGTGGAAAAATTCGCACCGCTGCTGGCCGCGACCCGTGAGTGGCTCGGCCACAAAGATGCCGACCTTGATCGCTGGCAAGCACTGAAAGATCAGCTCGAAGCCCTGCAACCGAGCGCCGAAGCGCTGGAAGATCGCAAGCAATTGCTGTTCTCCAATTCGATTTATCGTCTCGGCGAGTTCATCGATCTGTGGCAGGACTGTCGCAGTCTGCAGGATGCGATTCTCTGCGAGCGCCAGGACAGCTGGCGCGCGGTCTACCGCCATTGGCGCCTCGGTCGTCTGACACCATTTATCGACCGTGGCCTGATGCTGTATTCGGTGGCTTCGACGATTTTGGCAATCATCGTCGCCTCGACGCTGTGGATTCTGCTCGGCTGGCCGGACGGCGGCAGTGCGGTGATTCTGGCGGCGGTGGCGTGCAGCTTCTTCGCTTCGATGGACGACCCGGCGCCGCAGATCTACCGGTTCTTTTTCTGGACCGGGATGTCGGTGCTGTTCGCCAGTCTTTATCTGTTTCTGATTCTGCCGAACTTGCACGACTTCCCGATGCTGGTGCTGGCGTTTGCCATCCCGTTCATTTGCGTGGGTACGCTGACGGTGCAGCCGCGTTTCTATCTCGGCATGCTGCTGACGCTGGTCAACACCTCGTCGTTCATCAGCATTCAGGGCGCGTACGACGCGGACTTCTTTGCTTTTGTGAACTCCAACCTGGCCGGGCCCATGGGCTTGCTGTTCGCGTTTATCTGGACCTTGATTGCCCGTCCGTTCGGCGTCGAACTGGCTGCCAAACGCCTGACCCGTTTCAGTTGGAAGGACATCGTGCACATGACCGAGCCGGCCAACCTGGCCGAACATCGGCAGCTGGGCGTGCAGTTGCTTGATCGTCTGATGCAGCACCTGCCTCGGCTGGCGATGACCGGCCAGGACACCGGTATCGCCATGCGTGAAGTACGCGTCGGTTTGAACCTGCTCGACCTGCTCGCCTACACCCCGCGAGTGACCGGCACGCCGAACGTTTTGTTGCAGCAAGTGGTCAGTGAAGTCGGCGAGTATTTTCGCGCCTGCCTCAAGGCCGGCGAACGCTTGCCAGCGCCGGCCGCCTTGCTGATGACCATGGATCGCACCCGCCGCGCCCTCAACGGCCATGGCGATGAAGAAACCCGTCTACACCTGTTGCACGCCTTGAGCGGTTTGCGTCTGGCGTTGCTGCCCGGCGTTGAATTCGTCTCCAGCGCCGAGCCCGAAGAACCGCTGCCCGATGGAGCGCCCCTATGATCGGTGATCTGGACATCAGCGGCATTTTCCTGCCGACCCTGCTGGTGTTGATGGGCATCACTTATGTGCTGTTTTTGCTGGTGCATGGCGTGCTGACACGTCTGCACTTTTACCGTCTGGTCTGGCACCGGGCATTGTTCAACGTGGCCCTCTACGCCGTGCTGCTGTATGGCGTGGACTCACTCAGTCGATACCTGATGACATGAAAAAACCGTTTTTGACCATCGGTCGCGTGGTACTGACCCTGCTGATCGTGACTTTTGCCGTTGTCCTCGTCTGGCGCATGGTGATGTATTACATGTTCGCGCCGTGGACCCGCGACGGCCATATTCGCGCCGACATCATCCAGATCGCGCCGGACGTGTCCGGATTGATCCAGCAGGTTGAAGTGAAAGACAACCAGTTGATCAAGCGTGGCCAGGTGCTGTTCAGCATCGACCAGGACCGTTTCAAACTGGCCCTGCGTCAGGCCAAAGCGGCCGTCGCGGATCGCGAAGAAACCCTCGCCCAAGCGCAACGTGAAGCCAAGCGTAACCGTGGCCTCGGCAATCTCGTGCCGGCCGAGCAACTGGAAGAAAGCCAATCGAAAGTCGCCCGCGCGCAATCGGCGCTGGCCGAAGCGCTGGTGGCCGTGGACAGCGCCCAGCTCAACCTCGACCGCTCGGTGATCCGTAGTCCGGTGGACGGTTACGTCAACGACCGTGCGCCGCGCCCGCAGGAGTTCGTCACCGCCGGGCGCCCGGTGTTGTCGGTGGTTGACAGCAATTCGTTTCACATCGACGGTTATTTCGAAGAGACCAAACTCGACGGCATTCATGTCGGCCAGTCGGTGGATATCCGTGTGATCGGCGACCGCGCCAAACTGCGTGGGCATGTTGAAAGCATCGTCGCCGGTATCGAAGACCGTGACCGCAGCAGCGGCAGCAACTTGTTGCCCAACGTCAACCCGGCGTTCAGTTGGGTGCGCCTGGCGCAGCGGATTCCGGTGCGCATCGCTTTTGATGAAGTGCCGCATGACTTCCGCATGATTGCCGGGCGCACTGCCACAGTGTCGATCATCGACGACCAGCCAGTCGACAACCGCCAGCAGGAGCCCGGGCAATGAACAGGGCCCTGATGATCGCCGGGTTGGGTGTGATGCTCTCGGGCTGTCAGATGGTCGGGCCGGATTACCACGTGCCCGAGGACGCGGCGGTCCAGCGCAAAGACTTTCAGGGCGAGTTGGCGGTGGCCGGCAAACCGGTGGTGTCGGCGCCCGTGCCGGCGGATTGGTGGCGGTTGTACAAGGATCCGCGTCTGGATCAACTGGTGCAGCAGGCCATGGCTTCCAACACTGATTTGCGGGTGGCGGCGGCGAACCTGCAACGGGCTCGTGCTCAGGTCGATGAGGCCGAAGCGGCGGGCGGCTGGAGCGCGGGCGTAAAAATGGGCGCGCAGCGTTTGCAAGAGTCCGGTCAGGCCTTCTTGCTACCGGAAAAAGTCCCGGTCGATAACGTCGGCGACATCGGCATCAGCGCTTCCTATCAGTTCGATCTGTGGGGCACCTTGCAGCGCGGCATCGAAGGCGCCAAGGCCAATGCCGACGCGACTCAGGCGGCGGCGGACACCGCGCGCATCACCTTGGTGGCGGACGTGGTTCGCGCGTACACCCAGGTCTGCGCGGCGAATGAAGAGCGGGAAATCGCCGAGCACTCCCTCGACCTGCAATCGCAAAGCACCACGCTGATCCAGCGTCTGCGCGATGCCGGGCGTGGCGACGAAACCCAGGTCACCCGTTCGCAAACCCAATTCAAATCCCTGCGTGCGGATCTGCCGCGCTATGAAGCGGCGCGTCAGGCGGGGCTGTTCCGTCTGTCGATGCTGCTGGCGAAACCGGTCGATCAACTGCCGGCCGGCACCGCGACCTGCGCCGAACTACCGAAAATCGCGCAGTTGGTGCCCGTCGGTGACGGCGCTGCGCTGCTCAAGCGACGCCCTGATATTCGTCAGGCCGAACGACGTCTGGCGGCTTCGACCGCCGGGATTGGCGTCGCCACTGGCGAGTTGTACCCGGACATCAGCATCGGCGCGACCATCGGCACAGTCGGTCTCATCGACGACTTGGGTGATCCATCGACCAACCGCTGGGGTTTCGGCCCGTCGCTGAGCTGGAAAGTGCCGACCAACGGCGCCCGCGCGCGCATCCGCGAAGCCGAAGCGTCGACCCAAGGCGCATTGGCGCATTTCGATGGCGTGGTGCTCAACGCCATTCGCGAAACCCAGACCGGTCTCGCTCAGTACACCGCGTTGCTGCAACGTCGCGATGCCCTGGCCGATGCCGAGCAGTCGGCGAAACTCGCCGCAGACCAGACTCACCGCTTCTTCCAGGCGGGCCGCGAGTCGTTCCTCGCCGATCTGCAAGCGACCCGCACCTACACCGATGTCACCGCGCAACTGGCCGCCGCCAACACCCAGGTTGCCATGAGCCAGATCGATTTGTTCCTTGCTCTGGGCGGCGGTTGGGAAAGCGGACGAACGCAAGCTTCAAGCGCGAGCAAACCCTGACGCCGTAGCTATGCTTTGAAGTGTTGGAAGGGCGCCCTGAGCAAGGCGCCCTTTCAGCGCACATTGCTAGCGCTGGTCTAGGGGAAACCAATAATGAAAAACCCTTACGCTCTCGGCTTCTGGTGCGCCCTAGTAGCGCTGGTGCTGCTCTCGGCCACCTATTTCTACGGCATCATGCTGGCCCATCAGATCGACAAGGCGATGGTGTTCCTCGACAGCGCGACGGCGCTGATCGCGGTCATGGCCATCGTCGTGGTGGCGTGGGCCTCGGTTCAGGTGCAGCGCGTCAAGAAAAGACAACTTGAACAGGGCAAAACCCTGGTGCTGATCTGGGACACCAAAGTCGCCCTGCGTCGGGTCGAAACCGTGTTCGACCGGTATTTCTGGGGCAGCTACTGGCAGCCCGGGCGGACCTTCGCCGAAGTCATGGGCGAACTCACCGGCACGCCGCTGGAAAAAAGCCTCGAAGCGCTGAAGAAGCAGTGTCTGGAACTCGACAAGCAGATCGCCGACGAGGGCTGGCACTGGTTGAACAATGCCCGTGAATTGTCCGATGTCGCCACGGCCATGGCCCGCGAGCGCTATCAACTGGATTTCTGTGACCCGCGCGCTGATGGGCCGGGCGGGGCGGTGATCGATCGGGACTTTGAAGTGTTGGTGTATACCTGGACTGCCCGACTCAAGAGCTTTGATCATCAATTGGACGAGATCGAGGTTCAGTACTCCTGATTCCCGGCTAATCATCTGGCCTCATCGCTGGCAAGCCAGCTCCCACAAGGTTTTGTGGTGTTCACAGATTTTGTGTTCGCTACAAATCCCTGTGGGAGCTGGCTTGCCAGCGATGGCGTCCGCAAAAACAGCGAAACTCTTCCAGCCTGTCGACTGTCCACACTCCCCATAGACACTCTTTCACCTTTAAACATTGGGCCGCCGGGCGCGGCCAGTGCTAATCTCCACCGCTAATTCAGCGGAGTCGAGCCGCGACCCGGTCACGGGTTCAGGGAAGACGACCACACTCACAGCCACGGAAATCGATCAGGTCATTCATGAATAAATCAGCAGGCGTGCTTCTCGGAATTGTTGTTGCCATTGGTGCGATCAGCGCAGGCGGGGCCTGGTACACCGGGACCAAGATCGAAGGCGTACTGAACAACGCCGTCAGCAATGCCAACAAAGAGCTGCAAACCGCCATGGCCGGCTCCAACGGCACCGCGTCGCTGGAACTGGTGTCGCTGGAGCGTCACACCTTCACCAGCACCGCGCACTATCGCCTCAAGGGCGAAGGCGAAATGTTCGGTGACAAACCGGTCGAACTGCTGTTCGTCGACCACATCGAGCATGGCCCGCTGCCGTTCTCGCGGCTGGTCTCGCTGAAATGGTTGCCGGTCATGGCTACCAGCAACTATGAGCTGGAAAAGAACCCGGCCACCGAGAAGTGGTTTGCCGCCACCAAGGGCGCCGCGCCACTCAAAGGCGTGACCAGCATTGGCTACGACGAATCCACCACCAGCACCCTCGATCTGCTGCCGTTTGAAACCGCGCTGGATGAACAGTCGAGCCTGAAATTCTCCGGCCTGACGATGAACATCTCTGCTAGCGCCAAAGCGCAGAAGGTCAAGGCTGACGGTTACATGGACAACCTGAAGCTGGTGACCGTGGCCGAAGATCAGGCGCCGGTACAGATCGAACTCAACGGTCTGACGCTGGCCAGCAATCTCGCCAAGAGCAGCTACGGCTACTACACCGGCGAAAACACGCTGGTGCTGACCAACAGCAAAACCACCTTCGGCACCAAGCAATCGGTGCTTGGCGTGAAGAACTTCGAAATGAAGAACCTCACCGAAGAAAACGGCAGCAATGCTTCCGGTCGTGCTGACTACAAGATTGGCGAAGTCAGCCTCAACGACAAGAAAATCGGTTCGGCAAACATGGCCGTGAGCCTGAAGAACCTCGACATCCCGTCGACGATGTCGCTGATGCAGATCTACCAGACCAAATTGCAGCCGTATGAAAAGGCTGCCGCTGAAGCCGCCGCTCAAGGTTTGCCAGCACCCGAGCTGAACCTGACCGACGCGGAAAATGCCCAGGTCAAAGCCGATCTGCAAAAACTCCTCGCGGCCGGCCCGCAGATTGCCCTGGAAAACCTCTCGTTCAACACAGCCAACGGTGAGAGCAAGGCCAATCTGGTCATTGACCTGACCAAGCCGCAATCGATGGACTTGCCGCCGGATCAACTGGGCAAGCAACTGATCGCGCTGCTTGACCTGAATATCCAGGTGTCCAAGCCAATGCTGGTTGATCTGCTCAGCGTGCAGGCGCAACTGGATGGTCAGACCGACGCCAAAGCCATTGTCGACCAATCCAAAGAAGCGGCCGACATGTTCGCGGGCATGGCCGTTGGATCGCAAATGGCGGTCGTGGACGGCACCAACGTCGTGACCAAGCTGCATTACGCCGCCAATCAGGTGGAATTCAACGGCCAGAAAATGACCGTTGAGCAGTTCGTCGGTTTCCTGATGAGCAAGTTCGCAGGCGTCACGCAAGTGCAGTAATCCTGCGCTTTAAATAGCTACGCCCGGCCTCTGTCATTGCGCAGACGCCGGGCGTTTTGCTGTCTGGCGTATGGGTTTTCGCGGTGTTTCAGCCCAGCCGTTGTGACGAATCTGAACAATTATTGTGTTGTGGATATTGGTCTACGCTTGCATGCAAGACTGCCGGACTAAGCTTGGCTGAGCGTTGTTGGCTCGGTCTCCGTTACGAATGGGCAAGGAGGGCATTGCGACCCGGCTGGCCATGTAAGGATGCTGACGAATGCCGCGTATTGATGTTCCCGTATTACATCGTGGTTTACGCCCTTTGTTCCGAGTCGCACTGTGCAGCCAGTTGCTTTGGCCGGCACTGGCGTTTGCCGACACACCCTACGATCAGATGGTGCGGGACGCCCGTGCCGGGCAGACCACGCCTGCGCTGAATGTGCTGCGTCAGGTGCCGCCGGGTCAGTCGACCACCGGACAGATCAGCGATCACCTGCAGATCGCCAGTTGGGCCGGGCTCGACGCCGAAGTGGTGCAGGTCTATGAAACCCAGGGCCGCGACCGCGTCCTGCCGGTTCAGGCGCTGACCGCCACGGCGCGTGCCTACCGCAACCTCAAGCGTTGGGATCAGGCGACTCAGGTCTACAACAAGGCGCTGGCGCTGGAGCCGGACAATGCCGACCTGCAACTGGGCCTGGCCCTGACTCAGGCTGACGCCGGCAAACCCGACGAAGCGGTGACCCGCGCCAAAGCGCTGGTAGCGGCCAAACCCGATGATCCGTCGCGCCGTCTCGCATTGGGCTACGCCCTGACCCGCGACAACAAACCCTACGATGCCCTGTTCGAATACGATCAGGCTTTCAAGCGTGCCGGCAGCAAACCGGAAGTCGCCCGCGAATATGTGGTCGCCCTGCAAAAGGCGCGTCTGCCCGAGCCAGCGTTGCGCCTGGCCAATCAACGTCCCGGTCTGATCGATCCGGTGACTCTGCGTCGCCTCGAAGGCGATCTGGCTGCCGAGCGCGTGCGTCTCGCCGAACTGGCCACCCGTAGCGAAAAAGAACGCTACGTCATCGCTGATCGCGCCTTGGCCGATTACGACAAACTGCTCGCCACCTGGACGCCGGATGCCACGGCTCACGACGACGTGATCCGCTGGCGCATCGACCGCATGGGCGCACTCAAGGCCCGCGCACGCACCGCCGACGTCATCACTGAATATCAAAAGCTGCAAGCCGAAGGCGTGAAGATTCCGACCTATGCCCTGCGTTGGGTCGCGGCGTCGTACCTCGATCAGCGTCAGCCAGAAATCGCCACCGACCTCTATCGCCAAGTGCTGGCGGCGCCGGACGCCGATGTCGGCGATCGCCTCGAAGACACCACGGCGTTGTACTACTCATTGCTGGAAAGCGACCGCGCTGAAGATGCACGCAAAGTCGCCGAGGATGCCGCCAAATCACAGCGCCCACGCATCGAACTCAAGGGCCTGCCGATCGGCAACCCCAACGACGAATGGATGGATGCCCAGCAACTCGCGGCCCAGGCCGGTACCTACGGTTCTGATCTGCCCCACGGTGAGGAGCGCTTGCAAACCCTCGTCGATCAGGCGCCGGGCAACATCGGCCTGCGTCTGGCTCAGGCCGATTTGTACCTGGCCCGCAACTGGCCGCGCCGCGCAGAAATGCAGCTCAAGGAAACCGAGAGCATGGTGCCGCGTGACATGGGCCTGGAAATTGGCCAGGCCCACACGGCCATGGAATTGCAGGAATGGCGGCAAATGGATGCGCTGACCGACGACGTCGTTGCCCGTTATCCGGATAACCGCCAAGTGCAGCGTCTGGCCCGCGAGCGCGAAGTGCATGACATGTCCGAACTGCGCGTCGAAGCCTATGGCGGCAAGGCCAATGGCGGCGGCAGCGGCAATGCCGGAGCGGTCAGCGGCAGTCGTGATTTCGGTATCCAGACGACGCTGTACAGCCCTCCGATCGACGAAGACTGGCGCGTATTCGCCGGTGCCGGTTACGCCACTGGCGATTTTGCCGAAGGCACTGGCAACCATCGTTTCCAGCGCGTCGGTCTGGAACGTCGTACCCGCGACATGACCCTCGAAGCCGAAGTCTCCAACCACTCCTACGGCTACGGTGACAAGCAGGGCGCGCGTTTGGCGATCGCCCGCGATATCAACGACAACTGGCAGTACGGCGGCAGCCTCGAATACCTGTCAGCCGAGACGCCGTTGCGCGCGCTCAACAGCGATATCAAGGCCAACGGCGGCAGTGGTTTCATCCGCTGGCGCGCCAACGAAAGCCGCGAGTGGAAACTGTCGGTGAGCCCGTCGCACTTCAGCGACGGCAACAACCGCGTCGAAGCCTTGCTCACCGGTCGCGAAGGCGTTTACAGCGCGCCGAACGTGCAGGTTGATGCGGGTCTGGAAGTCGGCACCAGCCACAACTCCAAATCCGATGACGTGCCGTACTTCAATCCCAAATCCGACTTCAGCGTGATGCCGCTGGTCAACGTCAATCACGTGCTCTACCACCGCTACGAAACATCCTGGAGCCAGCAGTTCCAGGCCGGCGCGGGGACGTACAGCCAGCGTGATCACGGCACCGGCGGCATGGCGCTGCTCGGCTACGGCCAGCGTTATGCCTGGAACGACGTGTTCGAGGTGGGCGGTTTGTTCAGTGTGATCAACCGGCCCTACGACGGTGATCGGGAGACCGATCTGCGTCTGCTTGTCGACCTCACTTTCCGCTTCTAGAAGAGTTTGAAGATGCCTTTTATTTCGCGTTTCATCCTTCTGCTGGGAGCGCTGCTGGTCAGCGCCTGCGCCCAGCAAGCTCCGGCCTTCGCCCCGCCGTCGGAGCGCCCGCTGGCGGCCAGCGAAAAACCTTGGCCGAAAAATCATGTGCTGGGCATTGCCTATCACGATGTCGAGGATCGCGATCCCGATCAGGCCGTGGTCGCTGTGCGCACCGAGCGCATGATCGAGCAGCTCGCCTGGTTGCGCGAGAACGGCTACAAACCGGTGACGGTCGACCAGATCATGGCGGCGCGCAGGGGTGGCCCGGAGCTGCCGGCGAAAGCCATTCTGCTCAGCTTCGATGATGGTTATTCGAGCTTCTACACTCGCGTGCTGCCGGTGTTGCGCGCCTATAACTGGCACGCACTGCTGGCACCGGTCGGCACCTGGATCGACACGCCACTGAATCAACCGGTGGACTTCGCCGGCGCCCCGCGTGCACGTTCCGACTTTCTCACCTGGGATCAGATACGCGAGATTTCCCAATCCGGACTGGTGGAAATCGCCGCCCACACCGACGCCAACCACAAGGGCATCCTCGCCAACCCGCAGGGCAACATGCAGCCGGCGGCGGCGACCCGGCGCTACGATCCGGTGACCAAACGCTACGAATCCGAGGCTGATTTCCAGGCGCGGATTCGTACCGACGTGAACAACATCTCGGAGAAGATCCGCAAGGTCACCGGTAAAAAACCGCGGGTCTGGGTCTGGCCATACGGCACGGCGGACGGCACTTCGCTGACCGTGGTCGGCGAAGAAGGCTATGAAATGGCCTTGACCCTCGACGACGGTCTCGATGCCCTCGACAACCTGATGAGCAGCCCGCGTTTCCTCGTCGCCTCCGACCCGGACGGCGAGCATTTCGCCAACAGCGTGGTCGGGGTGCAGTCGGATTTCGCCATGCGCGTGGTGCATGTCGATCTGGACAACGTTTACGATCCGGACCCGGCGCAACAGGACATCAACCTTGGCAAACTGGTCCAGCGCATGGCTGACATGGGCGCCAACACGGTGTTCCTGCAAGCCTTCGCCGATCCGAAAGGCGATGGACTAGTGCATTCGCTGTACTTCCCCAACCGTCACCTGCCGGTGCGTGCAGACATCTTTGATCGCGTCGCCTGGCAGTTGCGCACTCGGGCCCACGTCAAAGTCTTTGCGTGGATGCCGGTGCTGAGTTTCGGCCTCGATTCGAAGTTGCCGCGTGTGACCCGTTGGGACCCGAAAACCGGCACCACCTCGGTAGACCCTAATCAGTACCAACGCCTGTCGCCATTCGATCCTGAAGTCAGGCGAATCATCGGTGAAATCTACGAAGACGTGGCGCGCCTGACGTCGGTCGACGGCATCCTCTATCACGACGACGCGGTGCTCTCGGACTTCGAAGACGCCAGCCCTGAAGCCTTGAAAGCCTACGCCGCCCAAGGCTTGCCGAGTTCGATCGCGGCACTGCGCGAAGACCCGGCGGCGATGCAGCGCTGGACGCGCTTCAAGAGCAAATACCTCATCGACTTCACCAACGAGCTGACCGCCAAAGTCCGCGCCATTCGTGGTCCGCAGGTGCTGACCGCGCGCAACATCTTCGCCGAGCCGATGCTCAATCCGCACAGCGAAGAGTGGTATGCGCAGAACCTCGACGACTTCCTCGCGACGTACGACTGGACGGCGCCGATGGCCATGCCGCTGATGGAAAAACAGACCCAGGCAGAGTCCGGCCCATGGCTGGAGTCGCTGGTGCAAACCGTGAGCAAACGCCCCGGGGCGCTGGACCGCACCGTGTTCGAATTGCAGGCCCGGGACTGGACGAAAAAGGATCAGGCCAATATCGATGGCGCGCATCTCGCGGACTGGATGGGTCGCCTCAAGCGTCAGGGCGCGACCAGTTTCGGCTACTACCCGGACAACTTCCTCGACAACCTGCCGGACCTGAAAACCGTAAGGCCTGCACTCTCCAACAAATGGAACCCATGACATGCTGGATAGACTGTTAGCCCTGCTTGTTCTGGCGATTGTCCTCGGCGTTCCGCTGGGGCTGATCTTCCTGGTCACCGGGCAGTTCCTGATGGACTTCGTGTTCTTCTACCCGTTGTTCATGTCCGGGTTGTGGATTGCCGGTGGCCTGTATTTCTGGCTGCACTGGGAGCGCCACTGGCCGTGGAAGGACGACACGTTGCCGCCGCCACTGGAAGGCGAGCCGCTGATCTCGATTCTGATCCCCTGCTACAACGAAGGTGACAACGCCGCCGATACCATTCACGCGGCGCTGGCCCAGCATTATCCGAACATCGAAGTCATCGCGATCAACGACGGTTCCAAAGACAACACCGCCGAAGTGCTCGATCGCTTGGCCCAGGAAGATCCGCGCCTGCGCGTGCTGCATCTGGCGGAAAACCAGGGCAAGGCGGTCGCCCTGCGCATGGGCGCCATCGCCGCGCGCAGTGAGTATCTGGTGTGCATCGACGGCGATGCGCTGCTGGCGCCGAACACGGCGGCCTATCTGGTGGCGCCAATGCTCGACAACGCGCGTTTGGGTGCGGTGACCGGCAACCCCCGAATTCGCACGCGTTCAACGCTGGTCGGGCGGGTGCAGGTCGGTGAGTTCTCGTCGATCATCGGTCTGATCAAACGTACGCAGCGGGTGTTCGGGCGGATCTTCACCGTCTCCGGCGTGATTGTCGCGTTCCGCCGCACTGCGCTGAACCGGGTCGGCTACTGGAGCCCGGACATGATTACTGAAGACATCGACATCAGCTGGAAGCTGCAACTCGATCACTGGAGCATCTTCTACGAGCCGCGTGCGCTGTGCTGGATTCTCATGCCGGAAACCCTCGGCGGGCTGTGGAAGCAGCGCTTGCGCTGGGCACAGGGTGGTGCCGAAGTGTTGTTCAAGAACATTCGCGGCATCTGGCAGTATCGCCATCGTTATCTGTGGCCACTGCTGTTCGAATACTGCCTGTCGACCGGTTGGGCGTTTACCTTCCTTCTGTCGGTGATTTTCTGGGGTGTCGGCAAGTTCGTGGTCATGCCGGACGCCATCGCAGTGGATCACCTGATGCCACCGGCGTTTACCGGGCTGCTGCTGGCCTTCGTCTGCCTGGTGCAGTTCGCCGTCAGCATCATTATTGACCGTCGCTACGAACCGGGTCTGGGCAGGACCATGTTCTGGGTGGTCTGGTATCCGTTGGTGTTCTGGTTGATCAGCCTGCTGACCACGCTGGTCAGCTTCCCGAAAGTGCTGTTCGGCCAGCATCAGAAACGTGCGCGTTGGGTCAGCCCTGATCGGGGGATCAAGCCGGTCGGGGACGACGAAGAGGAGGTCATCAAATGAAAATCATCCGGACCCGTCAACGACCATTTCTGGTTGTGGTCGATGTGATTCTCACCGTGCTGGCGTGGATTGGCCTGCTGTTTCTGCTGGTACGCGGGCTCTGGCCGTTGATCGAAACCCATGCCGGCGGACCGCGCATCGACAACTCGGCGTTTGAAGCGCTGGGTACGTTAGAGATTTATCTGTGGGTGGCGTTGGTCAACGCGGTGATCCTGATTTCCTGGGCGCGTTATCAGCAGCGCAAAAGCAGAAGTTTTGCCCAGCGGCGTTTACCTTCACCGGTGATCGACGACGAAGGGCTGAGCAAAAGTTTCAAGCTGTGCGATGACCGCTTCCAGAAACTCCGCACGCCGGGGGTGATGACCATTCACAACGATCAGGAAGGCGATATCAGTCAGGTGGTGACGCATTTCTGGCCGGTGCAGCAGGCAGAGTTGCCGCCACCGTTGGTGCCAATCGAACACCCGCGAGTGATCTTTCTGCACGCCGAGGATGACGACAATCGCGAACCTCTGACCCGGCTTTGATCGTTTCCATGCTCAGCGTGGGAACGATCAAGATCGGTGGTCAGATGTGGATCAGTGTCCAGGCTTCTTCCATTGGCAGAGGCTGTTTCATGCGTTCAGCCAGCAGCGCCATCGCTCTTTCTTTCTCGCACGCTACGGCGGCAACAACGATGCCGTTACGACCGAACAGACCGATGAAGGGCGGCTGTTCGGGCTCGCCGAGAAAATCCACTTCATCCCATTGTTCGGCATGGCCGAGGTAGTCGTAATTCTTGCCGAAATGCCAGGTCCAGAAATACGGCACATCGAGGTAATGCTCCTCGCCACCGAGCATATTGGCCGCCGCGATCCGTGCGTGTTGCTGGGCCAGACGCCAGTGTTCGATGCGTTGGGGCTGGCCGTTCAGCGGGAACGTGGCGATGTCGCCAATCGCCCACAGACCTTCGGTCACGCGCATGCCGCCATCGACGCGCAACGACAGGTCTTGCTCCCGGGGTAACGAGGCAAAAGCCTCGGTGGCCGGGTTTACGCCGATGCCTGCCAGCACCAGATCGGCTGAAAGGCGCAATCCATTGTCCAGCAGCACTGCCTCGACTTTGCCGTCACCGATGATCTCTGTCGCCTCGTGCTCGGTAATGAATTTCACGCCGTTTTTTTCATGCAGCGTGCGGATCGCCTTGCCCACGGCTTCGCCGAATTGAGCCGCGAAAGGCACTGCATGGCGGGCGAGTATCGTGACGTCGAGGCCAAACTGACGCAGTGCCGAGGCACATTCGAGGGCGATGAAGCTGTCGCCGATGATCACTGCGCGTTGATCGGGCTGGGTGGCGTTGATGATCTGCTCGGCCTGGGCCTTTGAGCGCAGAACGAACACGTTTGGCAGGTCAGCCCCGGGCAACTGCAACGGGTTGGGGACGCCGCCAGTCGCCAGCACGGCGGCGCTGTAATGCAGTGTGCGGCCATCTTTTAAATGAACGGTTTTTCCCTCGGCATCGAGCGCAACGACTTCGCCTGAAACCCGATTGATGTGCTGTTCGCGGTAAAAGTCGTCATCGCGCAGCGATGGGATTTCTTTGGAGGGCATTTCTCCGGCGAGGACAAACTTGCTCAGTACCGTGCGGTCGTAACCGGCCTCGGGTTCGTGATCGATCAGCACAATGCGTCCGCCGAAACCCTTTTCCCGCAGCGCCGCTGCACACGCGGTGCCCGCCGCTCCGGCGCCGACAATCACGAATGTGCGCGCATCGTCTGCTGGCGGCGTGTGTGGATCCGGCAGCGGTTGATCATCCACCCAGATGTCTTCGCCGCGCAGCTCCAGTGGGTAGCGCTTGAGGCTATCGAGGGCGGGCGGTTCGCATAGAGCGCCGTCTTCCACGCGAAAAACAGCCTTGTGCCATGGACAAATCAGGCGCCCGTTGCACAACGCACCGTCAGCCAAAGGCGCGCCGGCGTGTGGGCATTCACCCTGAAACGCGCGTAATTCGCCGGCGGCGCGCAGCAGAACAATTTTGCAGTCGCCGATTTTCACTTCCAGACCACGGTCTTCAGGGACATCAGCGAAACAGGCGACACGGTGCAGGGACATATTCGGCTTCCTCGCGGGCATTTCTCATACGAGTTTGCGCGACAGTGCGAGGTTCAGCCATTTGCTACTGCCACGGCACGAACGGTACAGCTATAGTTTGCAAGCCGACGACGGCCTCACTGCACAAGGTGCTCCCGGAATGACCCGATTGACCTCTCTCAACCCTTGGCTGGCGGCCGTTGCCGTTGCCCTTTGCGTGCAGTTTCCGGCGCAGGCGGCCCAGGAGCGCTTCACCCTCGACATCCCCGGTGTCTCGGACAATCGCCTGTTCACCTCGGCGGCGGCAAGCGATGCGGCAGGTTGCGGCGGCAAGAACCAGTCGCCGGCCTTGAGTTGGAACGCCGGGCCTGCCGGCACCCTGAGCTACGCGATCGTCATGCACGACCCGGACGGCCAGAAAGGCCTGGGCGTCGATCACTGGATTCATTACGGCATCAAAGCCACGACTCACCAGATCGCGGCGGGTGTCGGCGCCAAATCCGCATTCGAAGGCGTCGGCGGCACGAACAGCAAGGGCAACACCCACTACATGGGTCCGTGCCCTCCGGTTGGCGACAGCGCTCACCACTACATCATTCAGATTTACGCTCTGGATCTCGCACCGGACGCCTTGCCTGCCGGTCTGACCCGCGCCGAGCTGATGGAAAAAATCAAAGGCCATGTGCTGCGCAACAGCAGCGTAGTGCGGCGTTATCACCGCTGAAAAATTTTTTTAGCGGCGTTTAACCCGAACTGAAAGGGCTGCCCGTCTCAGTGGATGAATGATCACTTTCATCCCGAGGTCAGCCCCATGTCCCTTCCTCTGCCTTCTCTGCGACCTGTAGCGGTCGGTGTGTTGCTGGCCGTCGCCGGTTGCGGCGTTTCTTCCAATCCTGAATCGGCTGCTGCGCCAGCTCAGCCTGCAGCCTTGGTGCAACATGAGGTGATCCTCGCCGATGCCGCGATGGCCAAGCGCAGCGCGCGTCCGATGCCCATTGCCAGCTTCGCGGCGATGCCTGCCGGGGAAAGTTATCCACAGGGCTATCGCGACGAGCCGCGTGAGCAATATCAAACGCTTGCCGACAACCCGATCCACAGCGTCGCCGACACTCCGGTTTCAACCTTCAGCGCTGACGTCGACACGGGCGCTTACGCCAACGTCCGCCGCTTGCTCAATCAGGGGCGCCTGCCGCGGGAAGGGGCGGTGCGGCTGGAGGAAATGGTCAATTACTTTCCCTACCATTACGCACTGCCCAGCGATGGCTCACCGTTTGGCGTGACCACCGAACTGGCAGCTTCGCCGTGGAACCCGCACACACGATTGTTGCGCATCGGCATCAAGGCGTCCGACCGCGCGGTGGCCGAACTGGCCCCGGCGAATCTGGTGTTTCTGGTGGACGTGTCAGGCTCGATGGATCGTCGCGAAGGCCTGCCACTGGTCAAAAGCACGCTGAAATTGCTCGTCGATCAATTGCGCGAGCAGGATCGCGTATCGCTGGTGGTGTATGCCGGCGAATCGAGAGTGGTACTGGAGCCGACGTCCGGACGGGAAAAAGCGAAAATTCGTACAGCCATTGAGCAATTGACCGCAGGCGGCTCGACCGCTGGCGCCTCCGGTATCGAACTGGCTTATCAAATGGCGCAACAGGCTTTTATCGCCAAAGGCATCAACCGCATCCTGCTGGCCACCGACGGCGACTTCAACGTCGGCGTCAGCGACTTCGACAGCCTCAAGCAAATGGCTGTGGATAAACGCAAAACTGGAATTTCCCTGACCACCCTGGGTTTTGGTGTGGATAACTACAATGAACACTTGATGGAACAATTGGCCGATGCCGGCGACGGCAACTACGCCTACATCGACAACCTGCGCGAGGCACGCAAGGTACTGGTGGATCAACTTGGCTCGACCCTCGCCGTGGTGGCAAAAAACGTCAAATTGCAGGTGGAATTCAACCCGGCGCAGGTCAGTGAATATCGTCTGCTCGGCTACGAGAACCGTGCCTTGAAACGTGAGGACTTCAGCAATGACAAAGTCGATGCTGGCGAAATCGGTGCAGGACACACGGTGACCGCGTTGTACGAAATTGTTCCGGCGGGGGAGAAGGGCTGGCTGGAGCCGCTGCGTTACGGTCAATCCGACAAGGCTGTTTCCGAAAAGAACGGGGAATTGGCGATGCTGCGTGTGCGTTATCAACAGCCCGATGGTGGGAAAAGTCTGCTGATCGAGCGGCCGATTGCCAGTCAGGTTGCATCGGCCAGCGAAGACCTGCGCTTTGCCGCCGCCGTCGCCGCGTTTTCCCAGCAACTCAAGGACGGCCGCTACACCGGAGATTTCAGCCTGAAAGACACCGAAGCGTTGGCCCGTGGCGCACGAGGCGATGACCGTTTTGGCCTGCGTAACGAGTTTGTGCAATTGGTCGAATTGGCGCAGAGCCTGCGCAACACAACCGCATCGAATACGCTGTCCACTGAGCGACGGGTTGAATAAGTGAGTCGTCTGAAAAGCTTCCTCAATCAGCTGTTTGCTTCACCAGACAGCCCGACCGCCAGCAGCGATGAAGCGTTGCTGGCGCGTTACCGCGAGGGCGACGGCGCGGCGTTCGAGATCTTGTACGCCCGTCATCGTCAGGGCCTGTATCGATTTCTGCTCGGTTTGAGCGGTAAACCGGAGCTTACCGATGAGGTCTTTCAGGAGACCTGGCTGAGCCTGATCCGCAGCGCCAGTCAGCCACAGGGACGGGCGACCTTTCGTACGTGGCTGTTCCAGATTGCCCGCAATCGCCTGATTGATCACTGGCGCAAGCACGGCGCCCAACAGCCACTGCACGACAGTTACGATGAACAGGTCCACGCTGTCAGCGATGAGTCGACCGATCCTGCAGAATTGCTCAACCTCAGCCGCGACAGCCTGCGTCTGGAAAACGCCCTGCAAACCCTGCCCGCCGACCAGCGCGAGGTGTTCCTGCTGCGCGCCCACGGCGACCTCGACCTGGCACAAATCGCCAGCCTTACCGAAACACCGCTGGAAACCGTCAAGAGCCGCTTGCGCTACGCCCAGCAAAAACTGCGTCGGCTGCTGGCCGAGGAGGTACTGACATGAACGACGCCCGCCAGACACCCGAAGAACAACTGCTCAAGCACTATCGCGAGCAACACCACGACGAACCGCCCGCGCACCTCGACGCGCGCATTCTCAAGGCAGCTCACCGTGCAGCGCCAACACCGAAGCCAAGCCTTTGGCAACGCTGGCTCGACGCCTGCCGCAAACCGCGCTGGCAAGTCGCGTTCGCCAGCCTGGTTGGCGTCGCCCTGATGCTGTCGCTGGTGCAACGCGCGCCCGAACCGCAGCCGCAATTCGACTTTGCCCCTGCCGCCAGACCCGCGGCCCCGGTGGCCCGCGAACAAGCAACGGAAGCATTCGCCGCCCCTGCGGGCACCTTCTCCGGACCCCCGCCGAGGGTGGACATGACCGCGCCGATGCAGAGCGAAGCCATCCTCGTCGACGAAGCCCAATTCAGCAAACGCGCCGCTGCCCCGGCCAACGGCCTCGACGCACAACTGCGCGAAGTCCTGCGTCTGCGTGAGTCTGGCCAATCACAAGCCGCCGACAGTCTGTTCAACAACCTGCACAAACGCTACCCGAACGCCGACCTCGACGCCCGGCTCGAACAAATCCAGAAGAACTGACCGCCCTGTTCGCCCAGCCATTTGGCATTGCCCCGCAAAAACGCGCACTATCGGGTCATAGCTGAATCGCTGGAGAACACCGTGGCACCAAAAATCGACCGCATCGCCCAACTCCTCAATTGCCCGCAAAAGGGCGAAGAGATGCGCCGCGCGATTACCGAAGCGCGTAAGGAGTTTCTGCTGAATCAGCCGGAAGAGGATGTGCTTGAGGAAGAGGACGTCTTTGAGGAGGAGGTTGAGGGGGAAGAAGACGAGGATGAGGATTACGATGAGTTTGATTGGACGACGGAGTAAATGAGCTTCAGGTGCGGGTCCAGCGCGTAGTTGCCTGATCCAAGGCTGCGGGGTCAGGGCCGACTCTTTCTTGAAATGCCGCGAAGTGCCTCAATGGCGGACCGTTCGCCCTCTGTTTCTTTCAAAGCTCTGCGCCGTTCGGCATAGATCTCATATTCAGCTCGGGCTTTTTCTTCTGCTGCTTGATTACTGGTGTGTCCCGATCCCTGCAAAATCTGGCGGCTGTTGAATTCCAAAAATTGGTTCAGTTTCTCCTGCCAGTCACGCAGGAAAATCTGCTTGCGCATCAATGCTTGATCTTCTGCGAAATCCAGCCACATCGTAACGATACGATTAAGAGCATTGATCTCCTCTTGAGTGAGATAGTTTTTAGCGATTGTGACATCGCTTTTACGCACTTCATCTCCCTTGAAGTTGGTTAGACCCATATGCGCTTTTGAGGCGTCAACGCGCTGTGCTATTAACTCAGCGGCAGTCAAGCCGGTGCTGGCGAAATGAAGTTTATTTTGGATGATCTGAAAGAACGCAGTCGTGTCCTTGTTGGATGGCACATAATCGGCCGCCATCGCGAAGATATCCTTCACCCTCAAATAAACCCGCCTCTCGCTGGCTCGAATATCTCGGATGCGCTCAAGCAGCTCATCAAAGTAGTCAGGTACCTGTGAGTGCCCTACGGGAGGGTTTCTCAATCGCTCGTCGTCCATGACGAAGCCTTTAATCAGGTACCCTTGAAGTACTTGCGTGGCCCATTGACGGAATTGGGTTCCTCGTTTGGAGCGGACACGGTATCCCACCGCGATAATCAAGGGCAGGCTGAAATACTTGACGTTGTAAGGTTTGTTGTCGGCGGCAGTTGTTCGGTAAAACCGAACAACTGAATCCTCCGACAACTCGCCCTCGGCAAAAATATGGCTTATATGTTCGCTGATAGTAGCCTTGGCCTTACCGTACAGTTCGCAAATCATGGACTGCGATAGCCAAAGCGTTTCGGACCCGAATCGACATTCCAGGCGGACCTGGCCGTCGGAGCTTTGAAAAAGCAAAAGCTCTCCTTGAGGGGCGGCAGGATAGTCTGTGTCGTTCTGATCAGTCATTGAGTTATTCCGCGACCAGTTCTGGCGAGTCTATAAATTGTTTGGAAAGGACTCGGGGGAGGCTGCATAGTGTGGCGAAAACCGCTGACCTAATGAACCCAATTGTCGTGAAATTTTGTTTCCAGACTCGATTTTTTCATAAGTTCATTACCCACAAAAAAGCCCCGGACCATCACAGTCCGGGGCTTTCTCGTTTAAATCAGTGGTGCACCAGGCGGGATTCGAACCCACGACCCCTGCCTTCGGAGGGCAGTACTCTATCCAGCTGAGCTACTGGTGCAGCGGGCGACATCATACCTAGGTCGGCTCGGGGCGTCCATGCTGGGTTTCGGCGGGTTTTGTCAGTGCGCGTGTCGGTTTGAGTGCCTGCATTCCATAAAGCTGTAACGTCCTGCAAAACCCTCGCTTGGCGCTTTCGCGGGGCTGATCTATGGTTTCGCTGCGGCGGATGCTTTTTGCTCGTTGATCTGAAAATTTCCACAAACACGCCGTTTTTGTTCTTTTTTTCGAACGCCCTATTGTCCTTTAACCCCTTTGCTCCTAGGATCCGTTTGAGATTTCAAACGCTCTTTGATTGGGTGTTGAAGCGCAGGTGTTTCGAGTCGTGCACTGTCTTATGCGCCTCACCCGGTCACTGATTTCCCTGACGGCAGCCTTGCGAGGCGCCTTTCTACAATCATAATTTGCTCCGCGCAGGCCGCGGTGCTGTTAAGGAAAGCCGACATGCAGCTTAAAGACACCCTGTTGTTCCGCCAGCAAGCGTTTATTGATGGCGCTTGGGTCGATGCGGACAACGGTCAGACGATCAAGGTCAACAACCCGGCCACTGGCGAAATCCTCGGCACCGTGCCGAAGATGGGCGCTGCCGAAACCCGCCGTGCCATTGAGGCCGCTGACAAAGCGCTGCCGGCCTGGCGTGCACTGACCGCCAAGGAACGTGCAGGCAAGCTGCGTCGCTGGTTCGAACTGATGATCGAGAACCAGGACGACCTCGCTCGCCTGATGACCCTCGAGCAGGGCAAGCCGCTGGCCGAAGCCAAGGGCGAAATCGTTTACGCCGCTTCGTTCATCGAGTGGTTCGCCGAAGAAGCCAAGCGTATTTACGGTGACGTGATTCCGGGCCACCAGCCAGACAAGCGCCTGATCGTGATCAAGCAGCCGATCGGCGTGACCGCAGCGATCACCCCGTGGAACTTCCCGGCCGCGATGATCACCCGTAAGGCCGGCCCAGCGCTGGCTGCTGGTTGCACCATGGTGCTCAAGCCTGCTTCGCAAACCCCATTCTCCGCTTTCGCCCTGGCCGAACTGGCCCAGCGTGCCGGCATTCCTGCCGGCGTGTTCAGCGTGGTGTCCGGCAGCGCTGGCGATATCGGCAGCGAGCTGACCAGCAACCCGATCGTGCGCAAGCTGTCCTTCACTGGCTCCACCGAAATCGGCCGTCAGCTGATGTCGGAATGCGCCAAGGACATCAAGAAAGTCTCGCTGGAACTGGGCGGTAACGCGCCGTTCATCGTGTTCGACGACGCGGACCTGGATAAGGCTGTCGAAGGCGCGATCATTTCCAAGTACCGCAACAACGGCCAGACCTGCGTCTGCGCCAACCGTCTGTACATTCAGGATTCGGTCTACGACGCATTCGCCGAGAAGCTGAAAGTGGCTGTGGCCAAGCTGAAGATCGGCAATGGTCTGGAAGACGGCACCACCACTGGCCCGCTGATCGACGAAAAAGCCGTGGCCAAGGTGCAAGAGCACATCGCTGACGCCGTAGCCAAAGGCGCAACCGTGCTGGCTGGCGGCAAGGCGATGGAAGGCAACTTCTTCGAGCCGACCATCCTGACCAACGTGCCGAAAAACGCCGCTGTGGCCAAGGAAGAAACCTTCGGTCCGCTGGCGCCACTGTTCCGTTTCAAAGACGAAGCCGAAGTGATCGCGATGTCCAACGACACTGAGTTCGGTCTGGCCTCGTACTTCTATGCTCGTGACCTTGGTCGTGTGTTCCGTGTAGCGGAAGCGCTGGAATACGGCATGGTCGGCGTCAACACCGGGCTGATCTCCAACGAAGTCGCGCCGTTCGGCGGCATCAAGGCCTCGGGCCTGGGCCGTGAAGGCTCCAAGTACGGCATCGAAGATTACCTGGAAATCAAATACCTCTGCCTGGGCATCTAAGCCGGGAAAGGGATCGCTGCAAACGCAAAGGGCACGAGAGCGCTGTCCCTTTGCGTCGTTTCAAACCGGAATTCTCTCTGCGGCCGGGAACGCCGTGGCAGTCGATCATCGCATGCTGCCACCGCCGATTCCTACCGCTTAATCCTTGAACCACGCCGCCCGATGAGCGGTGAATGAGGACTGTAATGAGCAAGACTAACGCTGAACTGATGGCCCGCCGTACCGCAGCTGTTCCACGTGGTGTTGGCCAGATTCACCCGATCTTCGCCGAGTCGGCAAAGAACGCTACCGTGATTGACGTTGAAGGTCGTGAATTCATCGACTTCGCCGGCGGTATCGCTGTGCTGAACACCGGCCACGTGCACCCGAAAATCATTGCTGCCGTGACCGAACAGCTGAACAAGCTGACCCACACCTGCTTCCAGGTACTGGCCTACGAGCCGTACGTTGAGCTGTGCGAAAAGATCAACGCCAAGGTGCCTGGTGATTTCGCCAAGAAAACCCTGCTGGTCACCACCGGTTCCGAAGCCGTGGAAAACGCCGTGAAAATCGCCCGTGCCGCCACTGGCCGTGCTGGCGTGATTGCTTTCACCGGCGCATACCACGGTCGCACCATGATGACCCTGGGTCTGACCGGTAAAGTCGTGCCTTACTCGGCCGGCATGGGCCTGATGCCAGGCGGCATCTTCCGCGCGCTGTACCCGAACGAACTGCACGGCGTGAGCATCGACGACTCGATCGCTTCCATCGAACGCATCTTCAAGAACGACGCCGAGCCGAAAGACATCGCCGCGATCATCATCGAGCCGGTACAGGGTGAAGGTGGTTTCTACGTCGCGCCGAAAGAATTCATGAAGCGCCTGCGCGCGCTGTGCGACCAGCACGGCATTCTGCTGATCGCTGACGAAGTACAGACCGGCGCTGGCCGTACCGGTACTTTCTTCGCCATGGAACAGATGGGTGTTGCTGCCGACCTGACCACCTTCGCCAAATCCATCGCGGGCGGCTTCCCGCTGGCCGGTGTTTGCGGCAAGGCCGAATACATGGACGCCATCGCGCCAGGCGGCCTCGGCGGCACCTACGCTGGTAGCCCGATTGCTTGTGCTGCTGCCCTGGCAGTGATGGAAGTGTTCGAAGAAGAAAAACTGCTGGATCGCTGCAAGTCTGTCGGTGAGCGTCTGGTCACTGGCCTGAAAGCCATTCAGGCCAAGTACCCGGTCATCGGTGAAGTCCGTGCCCTGGGCGCCATGATCGCCGTTGAGCTGTTCGAAAACGGCGACAGCCACAAGCCGAACGCGGCTGCAGTGGCGTCCGTGGTGGCCAAGGCTCGCGACAAGGGTCTGATCCTGCTGTCCTGCGGCACTTACGGCAACGTGCTGCGCGTACTCGTACCGCTGACCTCGCCGGATGAGCAACTGGACAAAGGTCTGGCGATCATCGAAGAGTGCTTCTCGGAGCTGTAAGGCTCTGAGCGATGTGACTTGATCGACAAAAAACCCGCTTCGGCGGGTTTTTTTATGCCCCTTGAAACACATCGAGCGCTTTAGCGCTGTATCGAAAGGCCAGCATTGGCTAAGGTTCAGGCATTGCAAGGGAGAGCGCGCATGACTGCCGTTGATTTACCCGCCGTACCCCGAGTGCTGATTGCCGAGGCCGATCCATGGTCTCGCGACTTGCTCAAACAAGTGCTGCTGAACGTACGTTGCGATGCGCGGCTGGACCTGTGTGCCGATGGCCAGCAAGCAATGTCGATGCTCAGCGAAGTCCCTTATGACCTGGCCATCGTCGACTGGGAATTGCCCGGTATCGATGGCTTGAGTGTTTTGCGCAGCGTGCGTCAGCGTAAACGCAATCCGCCGCTGCCCTTCATTCTGATGAGCAGCCGCAACGACAGCGCCAGCGTGCGCGAAGCCATACCGCTGGCGCCCACGGCGTATCTGACCAAACCGCTGAACATGGAAAGTCTGACCGAGCGTTTGCAGGGTTTGTTGCTCAATGCCGGGGAAGAAGTGTTCTGTGAGATCCCGGCATTGGCGCCGGGCATGACCTTGTCAGTCTTTCTTGAGCGGCGCCGTGAGCAGGCTGATGGCGCACCGTTGATGACCGATGTGCAGTTGGCGGTCAAACGCAGCCTCAATCCCAATGGCCTCGATCTGAAGCTGCTGGAAGATGAGATCAAAACCGATCCACAAATCACGGCAGTACTGATCGCAGCGGCCAACAGTGCGGCACAGCACCATGGCGCCGCGGTTCAAACGCTCGCGCAGGCACTGCATCGACTCGGCACCGGGCAGAGCATGAACCTGATTCTGGGGTTGGCGCTCAAGCGCAGCGCCAGACTCAGTGACCCGTGCCTGGCGGATTACGCCGAGCGATATTGGGGGCTGTCGCTGCATACGGCCGAATACGCCCGTACGCTGGCGCGCCTGTTGGACCTGGATCAGGAGCGCTGCTACTGCGCAGGCATGCTGCATCGTTTGGGTGATCTGGCATTGCTGCGTTGTTTGCAGGAGTGGCAGCAGGCCGGTGGAGCGCTGGATGAGCTGGAGGAGGTCGGTGAAGCGTTGGCCGAGTTTGGCGCCGCTTATGGTTCGGCGCTGCGCACTCGCTGGCGGTTGCCGCTGGAACTGCGCGAGTTGATTGCCTCGGTCTATCAGCTTGGCGGCGGGGTGTATTCCCGTGAGGCGCTGGTGATGAACATGGCTGCGCAGTTGGCGCGTCTGACCGAGCATGACGGTGTTGAAGAACTGGCGAAGAGCCGCACGGCGCGGTTGCTGAAGATCGGATTGCCGGAGTTGATGCGGATGCGCAAGTAGTCTGACTTACGCAAACACTTGTAGGAGTGAGCCTGCTCGCGATAGCGGAGGGTCAAACGAACCATGGGTGTCTGACACTCCGCTATCGCGAGCAGGCTCACTCCTACCATGGATCTCTGTATGGCTGAGATAAGGTTCAGGCAGAGATAACGCGGTTCTTGCCCTGTCGTTTGGCCTCATACATCGCCGCATCCGCGCGGGCGAACAGACTGTCGAGGCTTTCGTCGCCTTCGCTGAGACGGGCCAGACCCTGGCTGACAGTAATGCCGAACGTCTGGCCTTCATGACTGAAGCTCAAACGCTGAATCTCCTGTTGCAGTCGCTCGGCTACCTGCATGGCCATGTCCGGCGCACAGCCCGGAAATACTGCGGCAAACTCTTCACCGCCAATTCGCCCGAACAGATCACCCCGGCGTAAAGAACTGCGCCCGCACTCGGCGATCTGTTGCAGCACGGAGTCGCCCATGGGATGACCGTAGCTGTCGTTGATCACTTTGAAATCATCGATATCCAGCAGCAGGAAAGCCAGTGGCGCACCCTGCAAACGCGCTTCTTCGAACTCGCGATTGGCGCACTCGAAGAAGTGCCGACGATTGCTGCTCTGGGTCAGCACGTCGGTGGTGGCCAGGCGTTGCAGCTCGTTTTCCATCTGCTTTTTGTCGGTGATGTCCTCGGCAATGCCGACAATGATCACCGGTTGCCCGGGTTCGTCCTGACGATTGATGAAGCATTTATCGCTGAGCCAGCGCACTTTGCCGTCAGCGGCGATGATGCGGTATTCGCGATTTTCGACGGCCCCGGTGTGCAGGACTTCGGCGAGGCTGCGTTCGGCGTAATCCAGATCGTCAGGGTAGATGCTGTCGCGCCACTGGTTGGAGTCGGCCAATAAAAGGCCTGCAGAGCGACCGAAAATCCGCTCATAGGCAGGACTGACGTAGAGCACCTGACGGGTTTCCCAGTTGAAAGCCCAGAGTACGGCGTTGACGCTGACCAGCAGCGAGCTGAACAGTTGCTCACGTTCGCTCAACCGCGCCACTTCGCCTTGGGCGTGCATCAGCGCCATCAGGGTTTGCGCGGCCTCGGGCCATTGCGGGAGGGATGAGTCTTTTTGATTGTTGTTGACCATCGGCACAGTTCTCAAAGGGCGTGCCGCAATTCGACAACGGCCACAGTACAGCCCGCCGGGATGGCGAAGTGTCTTTGAGATAGGGGAATGGAAGCGAAGTTCCCAGCGGCAGAGGGGTTCTGCCGGGCGGTAGTGGCGACGCGTTTCAACAATGAGAACGCGTCGTCAAAATTGCGCTAGCTACGCTACCGATCGGGGATAAATCCCCTCGCCACAGGGGATTCATTCAACACAATCAGGCTGCGGCGGGGCGCAGCGAGTAGGTTTTCAGCTGATCGGCAAATTCGCGCAGGGACTGGATGCCGCTGGCCTCGGCCTCGTGTACCCACTCCTTGATGGCGGCGAGCATGTCGTGGCCATTGGCGCTGGTCTTGACCCAGATCTGCTGCAGGGCCAGGCGTTTTTCGTAAATGACTTTCAGCGCCTGGCTGTGCTCGAGGATGTTCTGGATGCGTGCGTGGTGACGATCCTCCAGCAGGCTGGTTTCCCGCGACAACAGGCGTTTGGCCCGGTGAAACTGGTGGCGCACCGAATGATCGACCTTGGCCAGTTCCTGCTTGACCAGCGGCCCGATCACCAGCTTGCGGTACTGGGCCATGATCTGGAAGCGGTTGTTGAGGATCGCCATCGCCGTGTCCATGTCCAGATTGCCTTTGCCTTCGACACGGTGAGCAATCGGCGCAACACGCTGCACCTTGGCCAGACGCAGGAAACTGAAGACTTTGATCCACGCCCAACCGAGGTCGAACTCCCACTTCTTCACCGACAGCTTGGCCGAGTTAGGGTAGGTGTGATGGTTGTTGTGCAATTCTTCGCCACCGATCAGGATGCCCCAGGGCACCAGATTGGTCGCCGCGTCGCGGCACTCGAAATTGCGATAGCCGACCGCATGACCGAGACCGTTGATCACGCCGGCAGCCCACACCGGGATCCACATCATCTGGATCGCCCAGATGGTGATGCCGATGGTGCCGAACAGCAGCAGGTCGATGACGCCCATGATCGCCACGCCCAGCAGCGGGTAGCGGCTGTAGACGTTGCGCTCGATCCAGTCTTCCGGGCAGTTCTTGCCGTAGATGCGCAGGGTTTCCGGGTTCTGGGCTTCGGCGCGGTACAGCTCGGCGCCGGTACGCAGTACGGTGGACAAACCCTTGATGACCGGGCTGTGCGGGTCATCTTCGGTTTCGCATTTGGCGTGGTGTTTACGGTGGATGGCGGTCCACTCGCGAGTGTTCTGCGCCGTGGTCAGCCACAGCCAGAAGCGGAAAAAGTGCTTAAGGCCGGCATTCAGCTCCAGCGAGCGATGGGCCGAGTAACGGTGCAGATAGACCGTGACGGCGACAATTGTCACGTGAGTCATCAGCAGGGTGACTGCGACCAGTGACCAGGCCGACAAGCCAAGAAAACCTTCGTACCACATAGGCTATAGGGCCCTCGATAAAGATAAAAACAGCCGTTGCATTATCACCAAGCACACAGATAAAACCAGTCGCCCTTTCAGATAAGAGTCGCTGGATGTTTCTTGACCTATAATTCCAACCTTTTTGTAGGGACATGGACAGCCGAATGTCTGCCACTTATCGCGATGCCTTGCGTGCAGCGCTGCTCTATCTTGTGCTTGCCGCCGTGTGGCTGCTGGGCACTGATCATTTATTAAACAGTTTCTTCGATAACTCCGCCGATATTGCGCGATGGCAACTGATCAACGGTTATGTATTCGCCGCTGTCAGCGCCGGGCTGATCTTTCTGGCGCGGGCGCGGCTATGTGAATTTCTCGGGATCGGTGCGCGATTGCGCGAGCGTCATGCCGACCGTGAGCGCCTGCGCCAAGCGGCCGCCGTGTTCGATTGCACCCGTGAAGGGGTGCTGGTCACCAACCATCATGGGCTGATCGTTCACGTCAATCGCGCGTTCATCGAGATCACCGGTTATCAGCGCGAAGAAGTGCTCGGCCAACAACCGAGCCTGTTCAAATCCGGCCATCATCCGCCGAGCTTCTATCAGGCGATGTTCACTACGCTGGAATCCTTGGGCGAATGGAGTGGCGAAATCTGGAACCGGCGTAAAAGCGGCGAAATTTATCCACAGTGGCAAACCATCCGCGTCATTCATGATGATCAGGGCCGGCTCAGCCATTACGTGGCGGTGTTTTCCGACATCAGCGCGATCAAGCATTCCGAACATGAGCTCAAGCACCTCGCCCACCACGATCCGCTGACCGATCTGCCCAATCGCCTGTTGTTCGGCGACCGTGCCGAGCAGGCGCTGGCGTCGGCGCAGATTCATAAGCGCGGTTGTGCGCTGCTGTTGCTTGATCTGGACCACTTCAAGATGATCAACGACAGCCTCGGGCATAACGTCGGCGACCGCCTGCTCAAAGCGGTGGCCGCGCGTTTGCAGGCGTTGTTCGGGCCGGGCATCACATTGGCGCGCCTGGGCGGCGACGAATTCGCCGTGCTGGCGGAAAGTTGTCCACAGCCCGGCCAGGCGGCGGCGCTGGCCCAGCGCATTCTCGACGCGCTCAAGGAGCCGTTCTGCTTTGATGGCCACGAGCTGTTCATCAACGCCAGCATCGGCATCAGCCTGTTCCCCAGCGACGCGCTGAGCGCCGATCAGTTATTGCGTAATGCTGACGCGGCGCTGTTCAAGGCCAAGGGCAGCGGACGTAATGGGTACGCGCTGTACACCGAAGAACTGACCGCCCACGCCCAGCAACGGGTGGAAATCGCCTTTGAACTGCGCCGGGCCCTGGAACAGCAGGAACTGCGGGTCTATTACCAACCGGTCCATGATCTGCAAACCAGCCGTCTGATCGGTGTCGAAGCTTTGGTGCGCTGGCAGCATCCACAGCGCGGGTTGGTGTCGCCGGCCGAGTTCATTCCAATCGCCGAGCGCACCGGGTTGATTGCCGAAATCGACGCCTGGGTGATGCAGCAGGCTTGCCGGCAGATGTGCCAATGGCAACTGGACGGTGTGGTGCTGTCGTTTGTCGCGGTGAACGTGTCGTCGCGACTGTTTGCCCGACGCGAGCTGTATCAGCAGGTCGCGCAGGTGCTGCGCGACACCGGGCTGGATCCGGCCTGTCTGGAACTGGAAGTCACCGAAAGCGCGGTGATGGACGACCCGGAAGTGGCGCTGGAGCAGATGCATCGTTTGCGTGAATTGGGCATTCGCCTGGCGATTGATGATTTTGGTACGGGCTACTCGTCGTTGCTGAGGCTCAAGCGTCTGCCGGTGCAGAAATTGAAGATCGATCAGGGCTTTGTTGCCGGGTTGCCGTGGGACGAGGATGACGCGGCGATTGTCCGGGTGATCATCGCGCTGGCCCGGAGCATGGGCATGCAGGTGCATGCCGAGGGGATCGAGCAGGGTGAGCAGGCGGCGTTTCTGCTGCAGCAGGAATGTGATCTGGGGCAGGGGTACTGGTTTGGGCGGCCGGTTCCGGCGATGGAGATTGATTGGGCGAAAGCACCTGTTATCGGTTAACAAGTCCTGTTATGGCTGACACAAAACCTGTGGTGAGGGGATTTATGCCCGATGGCGCGCGCAGCGGCCCCAAAAAATCGGGACTGCTACGCAGTCCATCGGGGATAAATCCCCTCACCACAGGGTTATCTGTCGGCCCCGGATACGCGCAAACCCTTGCTCCGCCAGATAATGTTTTCTAGTTATATAAACATTCTTAAATAGTCTTTTTAAGAATATCCGCGCCTCTCTTATATTGCTCCCACGCCGAACGCAGTGCCGCCCACTGCCAGGCATATCCCATTCAAAGGAGCAGCACCATGAGCGCATCCCTTCGCAGCGTTGACGGTCAGGACGAAACCACCATCTTGCGTGAAATCCAGAGCGCCCTGCGCGATCTGCGTTTCGGCGCGGTGGAGATCACTGTGCACAACGCGCAAGTCGTCCAGATAGAACGCAAAGAGAAATTCCGTTTGCAGCAACCCGGCAAACAACCGGGCTGAAAGATCGCAGCCTGCGGCAGCTCCTGCAGGGGGCTGTGGGCAGGAGCTGCCGAAGGCTGCGATCTTTTACCAACGGGCAACCCGATTCCAGCAGTACATAAGAAAAAGCCACCACCAAGAATTCCAGGAGCTTTCACCATGTCGTCGATTCGCCGTTACGCTTTGGCCGCGCTGGCCAGTGCTGTGTTTGCCGGTTCCGCGGTTGCCAAGGATTACGAACTGCTCAACGTGTCGTATGACCCGACGCGCGAGCTGTATCAGGACTACAACGCCGAATTCATCAAGTTCTGGCAGAAGGATCATGCCGGCGACACTGTGAAAATCCAGCAATCCCACGGCGGTTCCGGCAAACAGGGCCGCGCTGTGATCGACGGCCTGCGTGCCGACGTCGTGACCCTGGCGCTGGCCGGCGACATCGACGAAATCGCCAAACTCGGCAAGACCCTGCCAGCCGACTGGCAAAAGCGTCTGCCGGACGCCAGCACCCCGTACACTTCGACCATCGTGTTCCTGGTGCGCAAGGGCAACCCGAAAGGCATCAAGGACTGGGGCGACCTGGTCAAGAACGACGTCTCGGTGATCACGCCGAACCCGAAAACCTCCGGCGGTGCGCGCTGGAACTTCCTCGCCGCCTGGGCCTACGGCCTGAAAGCCAACGGCGGCAGTGAAGAGAAAGCCAAAGAGTACGTGCAGACCCTGTTCAAACACGTGCCAGTGCTGGACACCGGCGCTCGTGGCTCGACCATCACTTTCGTCAACAACGGTCAGGGTGACGTGTTGCTGGCCTGGGAAAACGAAGCGTTCCTGGCGCTGAAAGAAGACGGCGGTGCCGACAAGTTCGACATTGTCGTGCCGTCGCTGTCGATCCTCGCCGAACCACCGGTGGCCGTGGTCGACAAGAACGCCGAGAAGAAGGGCAACGAGCAGATCGCCGAAGCCTACCTCAAGCACCTGTACAGCCCGGCCGGTCAGGAAATCGCCGCGAAGAATTTCTACCGCCCGCGTGACAAGGACGTGGCTGCCAAATACGCCCAGCAGTTCCCGAAACTGGACCTGGTGACCATCGACAAGGACTTCGGCGGCTGGAAAACCGCGCAGCCGAAGTTCTTCAACGACGGTGGCGTGTTCGACCAGATTTATCAGGCGCAGTAATCTGAATCACAATGAGCCTGAAGTTCAGGCACTTGAGATGTGGGAGTGAGTTTTTGTGGTGAGGGGATTTATCCCCGATGGGTTGCGAAGCAGCCCCGAAATCAAAGATTACGGTTGATCAGTTAGACCGCATTTAATGGTTTTGCGACTGCTTCGCAGTCGATCGGGGATAAATCCCCTCACCACAGGGCTTGCTCCCACATTGATGCGTTCAGCGGAATGCTTTTTAACCAAGGACTTTTATGTCGCGTCGTATCTCCCCCGTCATACCCGGCTTCGGGCTGACGCTGGGTTACACCTTGGTGTACCTCAGCCTGATTGTGCTAATCCCGCTGGCGGCGATGTTCGTCCACGCCGCCCAACTCACCTGGGATCAGTTCTGGACGATCATTTCCGCACCGCGCGTATTGGCCGCATTGAAGCTGAGCTTCGGCACCGCGCTGTGTGCGGCGATCATCAACGGCATTATCGGTACGCTGCTGGCGTGGGTGCTGGTGCGCTACACGTTCCCGGGGCGCAAGGTCATCGACGCGATGATCGACCTGCCGTTCGCGCTGCCGACGGCCGTCGCCGGTATTGCCCTGACCGCGCTGTACACGCCGACCGGTCTGGTCGGGCAGTTCGCCGCCGACCTCGGTTTCAAGATTGCCTACACGCCGCTGGGCATCACCCTCGCGCTGACCTTCGTGACCCTGCCGTTCGTAGTGCGCACGGTGCAACCGGTGCTGGCCGACATTCCCCGTGAAGTCGAAGAAGCCGCCGCGTGCCTCGGTGCCAAACCGCTGCAAGTGTTCCGCCACATTCTGGTGCCGGCGCTGTTGCCCGCCTGGCTGACCGGTTTCGCCCTGGCTTTTGCCCGTGGCGTCGGCGAGTACGGTTCGGTGATTTTCATCGCCGGCAACATGCCGATGAAAACCGAGATCCTGCCGCTGCTGATCATGGTCAAACTCGACCAGTACGATTACACCGGCGCTACCGCCATCGGCGTGCTGATGCTGGTGGTTTCCTTCGTCCTGTTGCTGCTGATCAACTTGCTGCAGCGGCGCATCGAAACCCCATAAGGAGGCGCGAACCATGTCCCAATCGTCTATTGCGGCCGCCTCTTCGGCCAACGCTGCGCGCCGTGGCAGCGCCACTTCGCGCAGAATCCTGATCGGTCTTGGCTGGCTGATCTTTTTCCTGTTTCTGCTGCTGCCGCTGTTCATCGTCGTGTCGCAAGGCTTGAAGAATGGCCTCGGCGCATTCTTCACGGCGATCTTTGAACCGGATGCACTGTCGGCGCTGAAACTCACGGTGTTCGCCGTGCTGATTTCGGTACCGCTCAACCTGGTGTTCGGCGTCAGCGCTGCGTGGTGCGTGAGCAAGTATTCATTCCGCGGCAAGAGCATGCTGGTGACGCTGATCGACCTGCCGTTCTCGGTATCGCCGGTAATCGCCGGCCTGGTCTATGTGTTGATGTTCGGCGCTCAGGGCCTGTTCGGGCCGTGGTTGCAGGATCACGACATCCAGATCGTTTTTGCCCTGCCGGGCATCGTGCTGGCGACGATTTTCGTTACCGTGCCGTTCGTGGCCCGCGAGCTGATTCCTCTGATGCAGGAACAAGGCACGCAGGAAGAGGAAGCCGCACGCTTGCTCGGCGCCAACGGCTGGCAGATGTTCTGGCACGTGACCGTACCCAACATCAAGTGGGGCCTGATCTATGGCGTGGTGTTGTGTACTGCGCGGGCCATGGGTGAATTCGGTGCGGTGTCGGTGGTCTCCGGGCACATTCGCGGGGTGACCAACACCTTGCCGCTGCACGTCGAGATCCTCTACAACGAATACAACCACGTGGCCGCGTTCGCTGTGGCGAGCCTGTTGCTGATCCTGGCGCTCTTCATCCTGCTGCTCAAGCAGTGGAGCGAAAACCGTATCAACCGCCTGCGCGCCAGCGCCGCGGAGGAATAATTCATGTCGATCGAAGTGCGTAACGTCAGCAAGAATTTCAATGCGTTCAAAGCGCTGGACAACATCAGCCTGGACATCCACAGCGGTGAGCTGGTGGCGCTGCTCGGCCCGTCCGGCTGCGGAAAAACCACCTTGCTGCGGATTATTGCCGGTCTGGAAACCCCGGATCAGGGCAACATCGTCTTTCACGGTGAAGACGTTTCCGGCCACGACGTGCGTGATCGCAACGTCGGTTTCGTGTTCCAGCACTACGCGCTGTTCCGGCACATGACGGTGTTCGACAACGTCGCGTTCGGCCTGCGCATGAAACCGAAAAACCAGCGCCCGAGCGAAAGCCAGATCGCGACCAAGGTGCATGAGCTGCTGAACATGGTGCAACTGGACTGGCTGTCGGATCGCTACCCGGAGCAGTTGTCCGGTGGTCAACGCCAGCGTATCGCTCTGGCCCGAGCCCTGGCGGTTGAACCGAAGGTCCTGCTGCTCGATGAGCCGTTCGGCGCCCTCGACGCCAAAGTGCGTAAAGAACTGCGTCGCTGGCTCGCTCGTCTGCACGAAGACATCAACCTGACCTCGGTGTTCGTGACCCACGACCAGGAAGAAGCGATGGAAGTCGCCGACCGCATCGTGGTGATGAACAAAGGCGTGATCGAACAGATCGGCTCACCGGGCGACGTCTACGAAAACCCGGCCAGCGATTTCGTTTATCACTTCCTCGGAGATTCCAACCGCTTGTTGTTGAGCGACGACAACCACGTGCTGTTCCGTCCGCACGAAGTGTCGTTGTCCAAGCATGAGCTGGAAGATCACCATGCCGCTGAAGTGCGTGATATCCGCCCGTTGGGCGCGACCACGCGGGTGACGTTGAAGGTAGAAGGGCAGACCGATCTGATCGAAGCCGAAGTGGTGAAAGACCACGACAGCCTGATCGGCCTGGCCAAGGGTGAAACGCTGTTCTTCAAGCCGAAGGTCTGGCAGAAAGTCGCCAACCTTTAACTGATCGTTCCCACGCTCTGCGTGGGAATGCATCCCGTGACGCTCCGCGTCACAGTGGACGCAGAGCGTCCATGGCGGCGTTCCCACGCAGAGCGTGGGAACGAGCGGATGTCGGAGCTGCCGCAGGCTGCGATCTGTTAAGTGGCCTAAGCCGCCGCTTTGCGATTCGGATTGACCCTCACCACTCCCGCCCGCGCCTCGATCTGCTCTTTCAACTCATGGCGCATCCCGAGCAGGAACGCCAACTCGGCCACCACAAACAACGGCCCGACGATCAAGCCGCTCACGTCATCGACAAACGCCGGTTTGCGCCCCTCGTAGTGATGCCCGACAAACTGGATCACCCAACCGATCACGAACATCGCCAGGCCACTGCTCAGCCAGACCAGAGTGCTTTGCTGCGCCAGCACATGCCCGGCCCAGACCGACAAGCCCATCAGCACGGTCATCAGCACGCCCAGCTTCACTTCCAGGCGCAGGTAAAACCATGCCGAGGCCAGCGCCAGCACCACGGCCGGGGATATCCACAAACCGCCCAACGCCCATTCGGGACGCGACAACAGCACCGCGACCGCCGCCACAATCAGCGGAATGCCGATAAAGTGGCTGGCGATGTTGCGTGGGTCGCGGTGGTAGGCGGCGTATTGACTCAGATGATCGACGAGGCTTTTCATTGTTGTTCCTCCTGTAGGGTGATCGCAGCATGCCCCGGGTTCAGCGTTCGCTCTGTCAGGCAGGCGACAATTAGGAGTGTTCATGGATAAGCGTTCGCGGCTGCTGACCGGCCAGTGGTTCAGTCATTTACCTGCGTCCTTTCAGGATAGTCTGCTGGCGGCGGCCCGGGAGCGGCAGCTGACGGCGGGGCAGCGGTTGTTTCAGCGTGGCGATCCACCGTGCGGCCTGTACGCGGTGCTCGATGGCGCCATGCGTATTGGCGCGGTGAGCGAGCAGGGCAAGGAAGCGCTGCTGAGTCTGGTCGAGGCGCCGCACTGGTTTGGTGAAATCTGCCTGTTCGACGGCCAGCCGCGCACCCATGACGCCTATGCTGTGGGGCCGTGTACGCTATTGAATATCCCGCAGGCGACGTTGCTGAAATTGCTCGATGAACACCCGCTGTACTGGCGGCATCTGGCGCTGTTGATGAGCCACAAGCTGCGCCTGACGTTTATCAATCTCGAACAACTGAGCCTGCTGCCAGCCCCGGCACGTCTGGCCCATCGCTTGCTGATGATTGCCGAGGGCTACGGCGAACTCGATCCGCCCCGTCGGGTGCTGCAACTGCCGCAGGAACAATTGGCGTCGATGCTGTCGCTGTCACGGCAGACCACCAACCAGATTCTCAAGGACTTGCAGGGGCAGGGGATCATTGGCTTGGGGTACGGCGAGATCGAGATCCTCGACGCCACGCGATTGCGCACCTTGGCCACAATCTAAGATAAAAACACCCAATCCAGACACCACGAACCTGTGGGAGCTGGCTTGCCAGCGATAGCGGTGCATCAGCCGAAATCAATGTCTGCTGAACGGACGCCATCGCTGGCAAGCCAGGCTCCCACAGGGTTTCGGCGCTCCATGACATCTGAGGCAAAGCACCGACCCTGTAGGAGTGAGCCTGCTCGCGATAGCGGTGTATCAGTCACCCATTGCCTGACTTACAGATTGCTATCGCGAGCAGGCTCACTCCTACAGAGGATTTGTGTGGGGCTTACGAACCGCGATAAGTCGAGAAACCGTAAGGGCTGAGCAGCAGCGGGATGTGGTAGTGCTGGTCCGTCTGCTTCACTTCAAAAATCACCGGGATTTCCGGGAAGAACGTGTCGTGCTTGATCTTGTTGAAATACTCACCGGTCTTGAACACCACTCGATACTCGCCCGCCTCAAAAGGCTGTTTGGCCGGGAACAGTTCGGCGATGCGTCCTTGTTCATTGGTGGTGCCTTGAGCCAACGGCTGCCAGTTCTGGCCGACGTGCTTTTCCAGTTTCACGTTAATGCCAGGCGAAGGCAGGCCGTTTTCCAGATTGAGCACGTGTACGCTCAGCGGGTTGCCGGCGGCCAGTGCCAGGCTTGAGAAAGCGCTCAGGCCGAGCGCGGCGAGGGTCATGCGCAATGGCGTCATGATGAATCTCCTTATTGGGAACGGGTGGTGGCCAGACCGGTTTTCTCGGCAGCCGTGATCGCACAGTTTTCATCTTGCTCACCGCCGCCGGAGCCGGCCACGCCCATGGCGCCGACCAACTCGTTGCCGGCGAACAGCGGAATGCCGCCGCCGAGCAACAGCAACTCGTCGAGGGTGTTGAGGTTGGCGGTTTCCGGGTTGCTGCGGGCGCGCTCGGCGAACAATCTGGTCGGGGTCTTCGTCGACAGCGCGGTATAGGCCTTGCGTTGACTGGCAGCGGTGTTGTGCGGGCCGACACCGTCGCCGCGCAGGGTCACCAACAGGTTGCCGCCGCGGTCGAGTACCGACACGGTGCCAGTGCAGTTATTCATGGCCGTATCGGCCAGCAGGCGGGCGGTTTTCAGATCAAGATCGGCGTGACGCGGCAGTTCGGGGCTGGCGAAAACGCTGGTGCTCAGGCCGATGGCCAAGCTGGCCAGAAGGTATTTGACGGTCATGGAACAGGCTCCAAAAGCGAAGGACGCCAGCTTAGCGGCGCCACTTCGTCAGAACCTCGTCAGCCGGATTACAAGTTTGTAATGGGCAACGCCGCCGAAGACGCCTAGCCTGTGTGCCTGATCAATCGAGGTGTGCCATGCGTTTGCTGGTCGTAGAAGATGAAGCCAAAACCGCCAATTTCCTTGCCAAGGGCCTGGGCGAGTCCGGATTTGCCGTGGATGTGGCACTCAACGGCCTCGATGGGCGCTATTTCATTGAGCAGCAGGAATACGACCTGATCATCCTCGATGTGATGCTGCCGGGCCTCAATGGCTGGCAATTGCTGCAACTGATCCGCCAGCGCGGTGCCACGCCGGTTTTGTTCCTGACCGCCAAGGACGCCATCGAAGACCGCGTGCGCGGCCTCGAGCTGGGTGCCGACGACTATTTGCTCAAACCTTTCGCCTTCGCCGAACTGCTCGCACGGGTGCGCACGCTGTTGCGACGCGGGCCGATGCGCGAGGCCGAGTCGTACAACATTGCCGATCTGGAAATCGATGTGCTGCGCCGTCGCGTCAGTCGCGGCGGCCAGCGTATATCGCTGACCAACAAGGAGTTCGCCCTGTTGCACCTGCTCGCCAGTCGTCAGGGCGAAGTGTTGTCGCGCACGCTGATCGCCTCGCAAGTGTGGAACCTGAATTTCGACAGTGACACCAACATGGTCGAAGTCGCGGTGCGCCGCTTGCGCTCGAAGGTCGATGATCCGTACATGCCGAAACTGATCCACACCGTGCGCGGTGTCGGCTATCAACTGGAAGCGCCGGACGATGCGCTCTAGGTCGATCGCCTGGCGCCTGGCGCTGGCGTTCGCACTGGTCTGCGCCTTGGTCCTGAGCGCGATTGGTGTATTTCTCTACCGCTCGCTCGCCGCCGAAATCGCTTATCGCGACGACATGGCCCTGCTTGGGCGACTGGAGCAGGTGCGCGCCTTGCTCGCCGACAGCGACAGCCTTGATGCCTTGCAGGCGCGGCCACGGCTGTACCAGAACATGCTCGGTAATCTCGACAGCCTGCTGCTGGTGCGCCGGGCCGATGGTTCGAGCGTGATCGGCATCAACCCGCGCCAGCGCGATTTGCCGACGTTGGAGGCGATCCCGCGCGAGCAAACGCCGCAGCGCCGCGATGTGCTGAGCTGGCAAGCGGCGGACGGTGCAGAACTGGCGCTGTTGTCCGGTGAAGCGCAGGGGCCGAACGGCGAACCGCTGACCGTGATCGCCGGCAAAGTGCTGAGCGAGCGTGAGCAGATGCTCAGCAGTTATCGCCTGCGCTTGTACCTCTCGGTCGGGCTCGGCGCGATATTGGCATTTGCCTTGGGGCTGGTATTGCTGCGCCGTGGTCTGCAACCGCTAAGGCAATTGAGCGAAGCCGTGCGCGGCATCGACCTGCGCAGTCTCGATCAGCGTTTGCCCGCCGCCGGCACCCCGGCAGAACTGCTCGAACCGGTGCAAGCGCTCAACGGCATGCTGGCGCGTCTGGACGACAGTGTGCAGCGCTTGTCGCAGTTCTCCGCCGACCTCGCCCACGAGATCCGCACGCCGCTGCACACCTTGCTCGCCAGCAACGGTCAGGCGCTGAACCACCCGCGCAGCACAGCGGAATATCAGGAAGTGCTGGCCTCGAACATGGAAGAGTTCGAACGGCTCAAGCGCATGGCGGAAAACCTGATGTTCCTCGCCCGTGCCGAACAGGCCGAGCGAGCGCTCAACCTGCAAACGCTGGAGCTGCAAAGCGTTGGCAGCGAACTGTGCGATTACTTCGAAGCCTTGGCCGACGACCGCGATCTGCGGCTGGAAAACCATTTGCACGGCGAACTCCGCGCCGATCAGCAACTGCTGCAACGCGCCCTCGGCAATCTGCTGGCCAACGCCGTGCGCCACGCTGACCCCGGCACCTCGATCAGCCTGCGCCGGCACGATGAGGCAGGCGTGTGCTGGTTGCAGATTCACAACCATGGCCCGGCCATCGCGCACGAGCATCTGGGCAAATTGTTCGACCGCTTCTACCGCGTCGATCCGGCCCGCGCTGAACCCGGGGACTCCGGAGGCCTGGGACTGGCAATCGTGCAGTCGATCATGCACTTGCATAGCGGGCAGGTGCGGGTCAGCAGTGATGCCTCGGGCACGGTGTTTGAGCTGGGGTTTTTGGTGGACTGACTGCCAACTTCGCGGGCAAGCCCGCTCCCACAGTGGTCAAGGTGTGACACGGATTTCTGTGCACCCCAAACCCTGTGGGAGCGGGCTTGCCCGCGAAGAGGCCAGTTGAACCGGTGAAAATTCCGGATCAGTCAGCGCAACTGATCCCGAAACTGCCCCGGCGTCATCCCCGTCCAGCGTTTGAACGCGCGGCTGAAGCTGCTGGTGTCGGCAAAGCCCAGCAGGTAACTGACCTCACTCAATGAACAGTGCGGATCACGCAGATGCAGCAGCGCGAGGTTCTCACGGCTTTCGTTGAGCAGCGTGTCGAAGCGACAACCTTCATCGGCCAGATGCCGTTGCAGGCTGCGCAGGCTCAGGTGCAAGGCCTGGGCAATGCGCTCGGCGCTGGGTTCGCCTTCCGGCAGTTGTTCTTCGATGGCGTCGCGCACCTTGCGCTCCCAGGTCAACGGTTTGAGCTGGGCCATGGTGCGCTTGAGCACCGCTTCGTTGTGTTCAGCGAGTTCAGGGTTGGCGTCGTCGAGGTGGCTGTCGAAGTCGGCGAGGGCGAATTCCAGACGATCTTCAACGGCGGCGAAATGCACAGGCGCGCGGAAGACTTTATGCCATTGGTGCGCGTCGTTCGGTTCAGGGCGGCGCAGGTAAACCGCCAGTGGCGCGTAATCACGACCGAGGCGATTGCGGCAGGTGCGCACGTAGATCGCGGCGAAGGCGTCGATGGCTTCGAAGGCGGGAGCGGGATTGCCTGGCGGAATTTTCAGACGGAACAGATAACGGTCATCGCCGCGGCTCAGGTCCAGTTCCAGCGCATCGCTGACCACCGGGTGATAGCGCACGATGCGTTCGAACACTTCGCGCAGGCTGCCACTGGCTACCAGGGCATAGCCGAGCGCGTGAAACGTGGTCGGGCTGACAAACCGCGACACCCGCAGACCGATGGCCGGATCACCACTGGACTCCACCGCAAGCGCCCACAAGCGGGTGGTGCCGGACAGCGGATAGCGCGCGTTGGGATCGTCCATCAAGTCCGGGTCGAGCCCGGCCTGTTGGCACAGGGCAGTGCTGTCCAGTCCCAGCGCGTCGAGTTGCTTGCGCAAGGCACGGGTCCAGCTGGCGAGGGAGGTCGGTTCCTTCATGCTGATTGGCGCTTCCGGTCAACAGGTTGGCGTTCTCGGCTACCGCGATTCGAACCCTTGCAGGGCAGGATGCGAACATCAATACCCAGAGGATGGAAGCATGGACCGTACTTCTGCAAGTCCCCAGCGACACAATGCTGCCCAGCGATCAGCGCATATTCGCGAAGTGGTGCTGGCCAAAGGCGTCGAATTGCGCGAGCGCTACCCGCTTCTCAAGCATCAGGACGCCCTCGGCGCGGGGATTCTGGCCTTTGCCCTGGCTGGCATGATCGGCTCGGCGGCGCTGTACATCAGCGGTCATATGGCCTGGTGGGTGTGCCTGCTGCTCAATGCGTTTTTCGCTTCGCTCACCCATGAGCTGGAACACGACCTGATCCACAGCATGTATTTCCGCAAGCAGCGTGTGCCGCACAACCTGATGATGGGCCTGGTGTGGCTGGCGCGGCCGAGCACGATCAACCCGTGGATTCGCCGGCATCTGCATCTCAACCATCACAAGGTCTCAGGCACCGAGACCGACATGGAAGAACGCGCAATCACCAACGGCGAGCCGTGGGGTTTTGCGCGGCTGCTGATGGTCGGTGACAACGTGATGTCGGCGTTCATTCGCATGCTTCGGGCGAAGACCTGGGCACACAAGTTCAGCATCATCAAACGCACGCTCAAGGTCTACGCGCCGCTGGCGCTGGTGCATTGGGGCGCGTGGTATGTGTTTCTCGGTTTCCATGCGGCGAACGGCATCGCGTACTTGCTGGGGACACCGATTGAATGGTCGGCGACCACGTTGTCGGTGATGCAGGTGATCGATATCGCCGCCGTGGTGATCATCGGCCCGAACGTATTGCGCACGTTCTGCCTGCATTTCATCAGTTCGAACATGCATTACTACGGTGATGTCGAGTTGGGCAATGTGCTGCAACAGTGTCAGGTGCTGAATCCGTGGTGGTTGTGGCCGTTGCAGGCGTTCTGCTTCAACTTTGGCAGCAGCCACGGGATTCATCATTTTGTGGTCAAGGAGCCGTTTTATATTCGTCAGCTGACCGTGCCAGTGGCGCATAAGGTGATGCGCGAGATGGGCGTGCGGTTCAATGATTTCGGCACGTTTGGGCGGGCGAACCGGTTTGTTCGCAAGAATGAACTGGTGCAGGAAGAGGTGCGTACTGCCCGGGCTTGATAGGTGAGTTCAGGTCCTCATCGCTGGCAACCTCAATCCGGCTGAAACGGCGAAGCACTCAAGATCACCCCGGTCTCCTCGACATAGTGCTGCCAGTGCCCA
>NZ_JBYSZA010000035.1:0-54754 GCF_058786735.1 Pseudomonas sp. FW305-7 | reverse complement strand
GAAAACCGTATAACTCATTGAATCTCAAGGAGTTTTCCGTTTCGACTGCGCCGGAAGTGGGGCGAATTATAGACCTCTGGAATCTGCCGTCAACCGTTAATTTCGCTTTTCTTTCAATAACTTGCAGATCGATTAAAAAACATCCAAAAGGGCTCTATATAAGGAAGGAAATACGCTCCCTCTATATAGAAGGAGAAGTCAGAGCACCCCTTCTGCCTTCAACGCTGCCACTGTACCGGCGCCCAAACCCAGCACTCGCTGCAAAACCTCCAACGTATGCTCACCCAATAAAGGAGGAGCGCGCCGATATTCGACCGGCGTCTGCGACATCCGAATAGGACTCGCCACCTGAGGCACCATCCCCGCCAGCGCATGGGGCAACTCGATCGCCAGCCCGCGCGCCTTCACCTGCGGATCCTCAAACACTTGGGAAAGATCATTGATCGGCCCACAAGGCACTCCCGCCTGCTCCAATTGAGCCACCCACTCAGCAGTAGTCTTGAAAACCGTAGCCTGACGAATCAGCGGTATCAACACCGCCCGGTTCGCTACCCGCAACTTATTAGTCGCAAAACGCGGATCGTCAGCCCACTGCGGCTGCCCCGCCACTTCTGCGAACTTGCGGAACTGACCATCGTTACCCACGGTAAGGATGAAATCCCCATCCGCCGTAGGAAAGTCCTGATAAGGCACGATGTTCGGATGCGCATTGCCCAGACGCTTGGGTGCATTGCCGGTAGTCAGGTAGTTCATCGCCTGATTAGCCAGGCAGGCCACCTGTACATCCAGCAACGCCATGTCGATATGCTGACCACCACCGTCATGATCGCGATGAGCCAGTGCCGCCAGTATCGCCACCGTCGAATACAGACCGGTGAGAATATCCGTCAGCGCCACACCCACCTTTACAGGCCCGGCACCCTCATCACCCTCAGGCCGGCCGGTCAGACTCATCAACCCGCCCAGCCCCTGGATCATGAAGTCATAACCCGCACGTTTGGCATACGGCCCGGTCTGGCCGAACCCTGTAATCGAGCAATAGATCAGATCCGGATTGATCGTCTTCAGTGACTCATAATCCAGACCATAAGCGGCGAGCCCACCGACCTTGAAGTTCTCGATCAGAATGTCCGACTTGGCCGCAAGCTCCCGCACCAGCTTCTGCCCTTCAGGGCGGGTGAAGTCGATGGTCACCGATTGCTTGTTGCGGTTGGCCGACAGGTAGTAAGCCGCCTCCGACGTATTCTCGCCAACCGCGTCTTTAAGGAAGGGCGGCCCCCAGGCGCGCGTGTCGTCGCCATTGCCCGGGCGCTCGACCTTGATCACCTCGGCGCCAAGGTCGGCGAGGATCTGCCCGGCCCATGGCCCGGCCAACACTCGCGATAAATCCAGTACCCGCAGATGCGACAGCGCGCCCATGGTCGCTCTCCTATTAATAGAACGCCTGCAGACCGGTTTGCGCACGCCCGAGGATCAGCGCGTGAACGTCATGAGTACCTTCATAGGTATTCACCACTTCCAGGTTGACCAGATGACGGGCCACGCCAAATTCATCGGAGATACCATTGCCGCCCAGCATGTCGCGGGCCATACGAGCAATATCCAGCGACTTGCCGCACGAGTTGCGCTTCATGATCGAAGTGATTTCTACCGCAGCGGTGCCTTCATCCTTCATACGACCCAGACGCAGGCAGCCTTGCAGGGCCAGAGTGATCTCGGTCTGCATGTCGGCCAGCTTCTTCTGGATCAGCTGAGTAGCGGCCAATGGGCGACCGAACTGCTGACGATCCAGGGTGTATTGGCGAGCGGTGTGCCAGCAGAACTCGGCGGCGCCCAGTGCGCCCCAAGAGATACCGTAGCGTGCGGAGTTGAGGCAGGTGAACGGGCCTTTCAGGCCGCGCACGTCTGGGAAGATGTTCTCTTCCGGCACAAACACGTTGTCCATGACGATTTCACCGGTGATCGATGCACGCAGGCCGACCTTGCCGTGAATCGCCGGAGCACTCAGGCCTTTCCAGCCTTTCTCCAGCACGAAGCCACGGATATCGCCGGCATCGTCTTTGGCCCAGACCACGAATACATCGGCGATCGGACTGTTGGTGATCCACATCTTCGCGCCGGTCAGGCTGTAGCCGCCGTCGACTTTGCGCGCACGAGTAATCATCGCGCCTGGATCGGAACCGTGGTTAGGCTCGGTCAGACCGAAGCAGCCGATCCATTCGCCGGACGCCAGTTTCGGCAGGTATTTCTGTTTCTGCGCTTCGGTGCCGAACTCATTGATCGGCACCATCACCAGCGAAGACTGCACGCTCATCATCGAGCGGTAGCCGGAGTCGACGCGCTCGACTTCACGAGCGATCAGACCGTAGCTGACATAGTTGAGGCCGCTGCCACCGTACTGTTCCGGGATGGTAGCGCCCAACAGGCCGACTTCGCCCATTTCGCGGAAGATCGCCGGGTCAGTTTTCTCATGGCGGAAAGCTTCGAGAACACGCGGCGCGAGGCTCTGTTGAGCGAACTGCTCGGCGGTGTCGCGGATCATGCGCTCTTCTTCGGTGAGCTGTTGATCCAGCAGCAGGGGATCAATCCAGTTGAAGCTAGCTTTACCGCCCATGAGTGTGTCCTCGCAAATCGGGTGAATTAACGTGGCATTGATCCTAGGCGCGGTTCGCCGTCGCGGCAAACGAGGTTTTCGCATTCTGTTGTGCTAATTTCTCACTCCGAAACGTCGCGAGATGCCTTTTATGCGGCTCATTAGTGAGGTTGACGTACATGCGCAGGAAGATCCCCAGCACCACCGCCCTGATCAGCTTCGAAGCTGCCGCTCGCCACGAGAGCTTTACCAAGGCCGCCGAAGAACTTTCCCTCACCCAAGGCGCCATTTGCCGACAGATCGCCAGCCTGGAGGACTTCCTGAGCGTGGAGCTGTTCCGACGCTCGCGGCGAGGCGTGAAGCTGACCGAAGCAGGACTTTCCTACAGCCGCCGCGTCGCCACGCAACTTGATGCAGTCGAACGCGACACTCTCTCAGTGATGGGCCAGCAAGGCACCAACGTGATCGAACTGGCGGTCGTGCCGACCTTCGGCACCCAATGGCTGCTGCCGCGTCTCAAGGATTTTCAACTCAAGCATCCGGAAGTCACGGTCAACCTGACCAACCGCACCCGCCCCTTTCTGTTTGCCGATACCGAATTCGACGCAGCGATCTACTTCGGCGATGCCGATTGGTCGGGTACCGAATCTCACAGGCTGATGGGCGAAAATCCGATGCCAGTGTGCAGCCCCGCCCTACTCGGCAGCAGGACGCATCTGACACCCGACGAAATTGCCGAGTTGCCGCTACTGCAACAGACCACCCGCCCCTACGCCTGGCGCCAATGGTTCAACTCTCAGCACCTGAACATCCCCCGCGACATGACAGGCCCACGCTACGAGCTATTCTCCATGCTGGCCCAGGCAGCCATGCACGACATGGGTATCGCGCTGATTCCACCGTTCCTGATTCAGCGCGAACTGACTGAGAAACGCCTGGTGATCGCCAACCCGAATGCGCTCTCCAGTATCAAGGCGTATTACTTGATGATTCCGGAGCGGAAAGTCGAATCGGCGTCGCTCAAGGCTTTTCGCGATTGGTTGGTAAATCAGGCAAACAGCTACAGCCTAGAAGGATAGAGGCTTTCAACGATTACTAACCCGGTAGTCAGGAAAACCAAAGCCCTACAGATATAAGTATTTGTCGCAAAATCGCAGACTGTATCCGAAAGTCGTACAGACGTCCCACAAGCGCCTGCGGACGTGGCTTTGAGCCTCCATGCACGACTCATTACGGCCTATTCACGCCGCCGATGAGAAAATTTTTCAAATTCAGCCAGAATCCTTACAAGGCACGGCCTGCAAGGGATTCAGCTGGCCATCTGCGACATTCGGTCACGGGATGACTTGTAGTTAATTTTCCGTCACCCGTCATAATCCCTTGAAGGGCATAAAGTTCGCCTGCAAAATGCCGCGCCCCGCCCTGATTTGGCGGGATCGTGCTGATCGGCCGCCCCAGTCGCACCATCCGCAGTGCCTGGGTTTACTCAATAAGATCACGCAGGAGATTTGACGTGCACATTGGTGTTCCTCTCGAAACCCAGACCGGTGAAACACGGGTTGCAGCAACCCCGGAAACCATTAAAAAGCTGATCAGCCAAGGTCATAAGGTCACTGTGCAAACCGGCGCCGGCGTTAAAGCCAGTGTTGTCGACAGTGCTTATGAAGCGGCAGGTGCAACCATTGGCAGTGCCAATGACGCGTTTGGCGCCGAGCTGATTCTCAAAGTGGTCGCCCCGAGCGATGCCGAGCTGACGCTGATCAAGCGCGGCACGGTGCTGGTTGGCATGCTCAACCCGTTCAACAACGAAACCATCGCCAAAATGGCCGAGTGCGGGATTACCGCGTTTGCCCTGGAAGCGGCGCCGCGCACCTCGCGGGCGCAGAGTCTCGATGTGTTGTCGTCGCAGGCGAACATTGCCGGCTATAAAGCTGTGTTGCTGGCCGCTCACTACTATCCGCGCTTCATGCCAATGCTCATGACGGCTGCGGGCACCGTGAAAGCGGCGCGCGTGCTGATTCTTGGCGCGGGCGTGGCCGGGTTGCAGGCGATTGCCACGGCGAAACGTCTGGGTGCGGTTATCGAAGCGTCTGACGTCCGCCCGGCCGTGAAGGAACAGATCGAATCCCTCGGTGCCAAGTTCGTCGACGTGCCTTACGAGACCGATGAAGAGCGCGAATGCGCGGTCGGTGTCGGCGGTTACGCGCGACCAATGCCGGCGAGCTGGATGCAGCGTCAGGCCCAGGCCGTGCACGAACGCGCCAAACAGGCCGACATTGTCATCACCACCGCTTTGATTCCGGGTCGCAAGGCGCCAACGCTGTTGAGCGCGGAAACCGTGGCACAGATGAAGCCAGGTTCGGTGGTCATCGACCTCGCGGCCGCTCAGGGCGGCAACTGCCCGCTGACCGTGGCCGATCAAGTAGTGATCGAGAACGGCGTGACCATCGTCGGCCCGACCAATCTGGCCGGTGAAGTCGCTGCAGACGCCTCGGCGCTGTACGCCCGCAACCTGCTGGACTTCCTCAAGCTGGTGTTCACCAAAGAAGGCCAGTTCGACGTCAACCTCGAAGACGACATCGTCGCCGCGTGCCTGATGTGCCGCGACGGCCAAGTCATCCGCAAAAACGCCTAAGCAGGGATTCAGACGATGGAAGAGCTTATCTCCCCCGGTATCTACAACCTGATCATCTTCGTGCTGGCGATTTATGTCGGTTACCACGTGGTCTGGAACGTTACACCTGCGCTGCACACGCCGCTGATGGCGGTGACCAACGCCATATCGGCAATCGTGATCGTCGGCGCCATGCTCGCTGCAGCGCTGACCGTTACACCGCTGGGCAAAACCATGGGCACCCTCGCCGTGGCGCTGGCGGCGGTCAACGTGTTCGGTGGCTTCCTGGTCACCCGGCGCATGCTTGAGATGTTCAAGAAGAAAGCCCCGAAAGTAAAAGAAGAGGCGCCGAAGTAATGAGCATGAATCTCGTCACGACGCTCTACCTGATTGCGTCGATCTGCTTCATCCAGGCCCTCAAAGGCCTGTCGCACCCGACCACTTCTCGGCGCGGCAACCTGTTCGGCATGCTCGGCATGGCCTTGGCCATCCTCACCACCGTCGGCCTCATCTATAAGCTGGGCGCTGAGCTGGCGACTGCGGGTATCGGTTATGTGATCGTCGGCCTGCTGATCGGCGGCACCGCTGGTTCGATCATGGCCAAGCGCGTTGAAATGACCAAGATGCCGGAACTGGTTGCCTTCATGCACAGCATGATTGGTCTGGCTGCGGTGTTCATTGCCATTGCTGCAGTAGTCGAGCCGCAATCGCTGGGCATCGTCAAGCAACTGGGCGATTCGATCCCGGCGGGCAACCGATTGGAGCTGTTCCTTGGTGCCGCGATCGGCGCAATCACCTTCTCCGGTTCGGTGATTGCGTTCGGCAAGCTGTCGGGCAAGTACAAGTTCCGTCTGTTCCAGGGCGCACCAGTACAGTTTGCCGGACAGCACAAGTTGAACGCAGTGCTGGGCCTGGCAACGCTGGCACTCGGCCTGACCTTCATGTTCACTGGCAACCTCACCGCGTTCGCGCTGATGCTGGCGCTGGCGTTCGTGATGGGCGTGCTGATCATCATCCCGATCGGCGGTGCCGACATGCCGGTGGTGGTGTCGATGCTCAACAGCTATTCAGGCTGGGCGGCGGCGGGTATCGGCTTCTCGCTGAACAACTCGATGCTGATCATTGCCGGCTCGCTGGTGGGTTCGAGCGGTGCGATCCTCTCGTACATCATGTGCAAGGCGATGAACCGTTCCTTCTTTAATGTACTGCTCGGCGGCTTCGGCAATACGGCCGATGCTGGCCCGGCCGGTGCGAAAGAAGCCCGTCCGGTGAAATCCGGTTCGGCTGACGACGCAACCTTCCTGCTGACCAACGCCGACACCGTGATCATTGTCCCGGGCTACGGTCTGGCGGTGGCCCGCGCACAGCATGCCTTGAAGGAGCTGACCGAAAAGCTGACCCACCGTGGCGTGACCGTGAAGTACGCGATCCACCCGGTGGCCGGTCGCATGCCTGGTCACATGAACGTATTGCTCGCCGAGGCCGAAGTGCCTTACGACCAGGTGTTCGAGATGGAAGACATCAACTCCGAGTTCGGCCAGGCCGACGTGGTGCTGGTGCTCGGCGCCAACGACGTGGTCAACCCGGCCGCCAAGAACGATCCGAAATCGCCGATTGCCGGCATGCCGATTCTCGAAGCGTTCAAGGCCAAGACCATCATCGTCAACAAGCGCTCGATGGCCAGCGGCTATGCCGGTCTGGACAACGAACTGTTCTACCTGGACAAGACCATGATGGTGTTCGGCGACGCGAAAAAAGTCATCGAAGACATGGTCAAAGCGGTCGAGTAATTCATCGCCGCTGTACCGAACGCCCCGACTTGTCGGGGTGTTTTCGTTTACGCAAAGCGTCGGACAATTTGCCGCGTTGTTGCGGATCCGGTAACGGTGTTTTACTTCAAACCCGCTAAATAGACGCCTCGTTTGCGACCTTGGTAGCGGGACAGGCGCCCGTCAAATTCACTAGACTGCGCATCCTGCTACTCGCTTCCCGAGAAAATAATCCATGTACCGTGACCGTATTCGCCTGCCTTCGTTGTTGGATAAAGTGATGAGCGCCGCCGACGCCGCCGCTCTGATTGAAGACGGCATGACCGTCGGCATGAGCGGCTTCACCCGCGCCGGCGAAGCCAAGGCTGTCCCTCACGCACTGGCCGAGCGAGCCAAGGTCACGCCGCTGAAGATCAGCCTGATGACCGGCGCCAGCCTGGGCAACGATCTCGACAAGCAACTGACCGAGGCCGGCGTGCTGTCGCGGCGCATGCCGTTTCAAGTCGACAGCACCTTGCGCAAGGCGATCAACGCCGGCGAAGTGATGTTCATCGACCAGCACCTGTCGGAAACCGTCGAGCAACTGCGCAACCAGCAACTGAAGTTGCCGGACATTGCCGTCATCGAAGCCGTGGCTATTACCGAACAGGGTCACATCGTACCGACCACTTCGGTGGGCAACTCGGCGAGCTTCGCGATTTTCGCCAAACAGGTGATCGTCGAGATCAACCTGGCGCACAACGCCAACCTCGAAGGCCTGCACGACATCTATATCCCGACGTATCGTCCGACGCGCACGCCGATCCCACTGGTAAAAGTCGACGACCGTATCGGTAGCACCGCGATTCCGATTCCGCCGGAGAAGATTGTCGCCATTGTTATCACTCAGCAGACGGATTCGCCGTCCACTGTATCGACGCCGGATGTCGACACCAACGCCATCGCCGAACATCTGATCACCTTCTTCAAGCAGGAAGTAGACGCCGGGCGCATGACCAACAAGCTTGGCCCGTTGCAGGCAGGCATCGGCAACATCGCCAACGCGGTAATGTGCGGCCTGATTGATTCGCCATTCGAAGACCTGACCATGTACTCCGAAGTGCTGCAGGACTCGACCTTCGACCTGATCGATGCCGGCAAGCTGAGCTTTGCTTCAGGCAGCTCGATCACACTGTCGGAGCGCCGTAACAGCGACGTGTTCGGCAACCTGGAGAGGTACAAGGACAAACTGGTCCTGCGTCCGCAGGAAATCTCTAACCACCCGGAAGTGGTGCGCCGGCTGGGCATCATCGGCATCAACACGGCGTTGGAGTTCGACATCTACGGCAACGTCAACTCTACCCACGTCTGCGGCACGCGGATGATGAACGGCATCGGCGGCTCAGGCGACTTCGCTCGCAACGCGCATCTGGCGGTGTTCGTGACCAAGTCGATTGCCAAGGGTGGCGCGATTTCCAGCGTGGTGCCGATGGTCAGCCATGTCGACCACACCGAGCATGATGTCGACATTCTGGTGACCGAGGTGGGTCTGGCGGACTTGCGTGGCCTGGCGCCACGCGAACGCGCACGGGTGATTATCGACAACTGTGTGCACCCGGACTTCCGCCAGGCGCTGAACGATTACTTCACAGCAGCCTGTGCAATCGGTGGTCACACCCCGCACATCCTGCGTGAAGCCTTGAGCTGGCACATCAATCTGGAAGAAACCGGACGCATGCTGACGGTGTAATTCGCACAGATAAACCGCTGACGCAAACACAGTTTTCGTCAGCGGTCTTCGGCAAGCCCTCCATCTGACAAAAACTGTACTGCTGTACCGGTCTTTTCCTACAGTAAATACCTACCTTATTCATCGAATCGAGCAAAAACGCACCACTTAAGTGCAGACAGGTACAGTTTGCTCAATTTTGACCCGTACACCCCCTATAAACAGTTAACTGGTCACTCACAATACAGTTGAACTGTATCTAGAGAGACTGGCCAAACGAGAGGATCATGGGCACCAGTCAAACCACTACCTGATCCCGCCACAAGCGGAAGGATGTCAACCATGGAACGTACACTCAGTTCCGAGCTGTTTTTCGAAGACAAAGCTGTAAAATCCCAGGCTTCCCTGCCTTTGCGCGTTATCGCCAACCTGATGTTGTGGCAGCGCCGCATCTCCAGCCGCCATCAACTGGCTCGTCTGGATTCGCGTCTGCTGGCTGACGCCGGTATCAGCGAAGCACAACGCTACGAAGAGCTGAGCAAGCCGTTCTGGCGCTAAGTAGCGTCGCTGGCTCTGGTCGTTAGACCCACCGCCAGCAACCCGAATTGAACAAACAAAACCCGTCGTGGGAAACCACGACGGGTTTTGTCGTTTTGGGGCTGTGGAAACCACCCGTACAGGTGTGTGCACCCCGAACAGGTACAGTTCCATAAAACCGATATCTGAACCAGTACAATTTAACGCTGGTGTATCTGCCCGACAATCTGTTCCAGGTTCAACATGACCTTCCGCCTTCTATGGCTAAAGGAATACGTCATGAATGACTTACAGGATGTTTCAGTAATTCCATTCCACGCCACTCACCGTCCCAACGCTCTGCGACGCCTGCTACGCGGCCTCTGGCAAGGCCTGGAGCGCGCCAGAACAAGGCGTCTGCTGGCCCAATTCAGCGGTCGGGATCTGGCCGACCTCGGCCTCAGCCATGCCGAACGGCTGAATGAAATGGAGAAACCGTTCTGGCGCTAGCATTCTGCCCCCTGTGCGAACCGCGTCCACGGGCCTAATATCCACGCAGAACGTGGCGAATGATGCGCAACTGGCGTCTGACTCCTCAGATACCGAGCCACCTCTCAAAACGGTTTATCCACAGGAGTTACATCATGTCCCGTCTTCGTCTGCTCAGCGCTGCCGCCCTGCTGGCCGTGGCTGCCAACGCCAGCGCCTCCAGCTTCATCGTCACCACCGACGCCGTTGTCGGCGCCCTGAAGTCCTCGTCCGACGCCACTTCCGATGTCACTTCGTCCTTTCGCGACGACAAGATCGTCCTTGCCGCCCGTGACGACGCTGCCAGCTTCGTCGCCAGCGAAGGCGAAATCCGTGGGGTGAAACTGGAAAGCGCGCTGGATCACATCCGCCATCAGGCGCCACAGTTGCAAGCCACTGACGCCCAACTGGCTCAGGCCATCCTGACGATCTGAACGATCGCAGCACTGCGGGACACGCCGGGCGTGTCCCGATGTTTCGGCGCTGGCTCTGGCCCGGGCGTTGCGCTAGCCTTGGGACTCGCTAACCGTTAACGAGTCTTATGCGTTTTCTTCAAAATCTGCTTATCCCTTCCGTACTTTTAACTGCTGGCTGGATGACGTCGGCCAATGCCTTTGATGTCTCCACGCAAAACACCGTGGTGAGCGTTTGGGCGACCGGCATGGTGTCTTCCGCGCCGTTCGACCGTAAACTGCTGCTCGCCGCTCACGATGATGCGGCGATGTTTGTTGCCAGTAATGGAGAACTGCGAGGCGCTCGACTGGAATCCGCACTGCATTACTTGCGCAAAACCCGGCCGAAACTTCATGTCAGCGACCTTGAACTGGCACAGGCAATTCTCGTCCAATAGCTAACCCAGTCCCTGATCAACCTTGTCCCTCCGGAGTCGTTCCATGCGTAGCCCGCTGATTGCTGCCGCCCTTGGCCTGTTTTTGTTGGCCGACGTGGCCCAGGCGCACACCCTGGTAGCCACCAGTAACATCATCGTCCGTGCCTCCCAGCGCACTATCGATTTCACATCCGACACGACTACGTCGATCCGCGACTCGAAAATCATCCGCGAAGCCCACGACGACGCTGCCAGTTTCGTCGCCAGCAACGGTGATATCCGTGGCGCGCACCTGGAAGCCGCGCTCAACACCTTGCGCACTCGCGTGCCGGAAGCACGCGACGCCAGTGATCAGGTGCTCGCCGAAGCCATCCTCGCACTGTGAAGTCACTCGGCGCCTGGCTGCTGGCCGGGGCGTTGTTGCTGCTTGGCAACAGCGCCCACGCCGGCCTGCAATTGCGGCTCAAGACCGAGGGTCTTACGCCCGCCCAACAACAGGCCAGCCAGGCGCTGATCGATGAAGCCATGCAGAAATTGCCGCCAGGCTTCATCGAGCGGCTGGATCGGCGCATCGACGTTGGCTGGACCGACGACATGCCCGCCAATGCCTATGGCCAGGCGACGCTTGTCTCTGAACTCGATCTGAACCGCAAACTGCTCGCCAGCCTCACCGACGGCAGTGCAGCCAAAGAAAAAACCAATCGCCCCCACGGCACTGTGCGCCAGGAAATGCTCGCCACGGTGCTGCATGAAATCACCCACATTTATGATCGTGCGCGCCTGTGGCCGAGTGCCGAACGCACTTTGATACAGCGCTGCACCCGGCGCTTCAACAGCGCCGGGCTGATCGGTATTCCGGATGAGTGCCGTGGCCAGAACGGCCGGCGCTTTACCCTCAGCGATGATCCGCGGCTGCTGGACTTGGCCGGTTGGCAGCAATACGTCGGCCGCCGCGGCGAGCGTGAGCAGCACAACCGGCAAATCGCCCGCAGCCCGGATCTGTACGAAATCTCCAGCCCCAAGGAATTCGTCGCGGTCAACATGGAGTATTTCCTCCTCGACCCGAGTTACGCCTGTCGCCGCCCGGCCTTGTACAGCTATTACAAGGATCACTTCGGTTGGGCACCGCCGGCCAAAGACACCTGCGCCAAGACCTTCGCATTCCTCAATGCCGGCAACGATTTCGCCAAACAGCCGCTCGGCCAGGTGGATCCAGAACGTGTCTACGCCGTCGATTACCTGCTGGCCGAAGCCAATCAGAATTGGGTCAGCCGTTGGGGCCACAGCATGCTGCGTCTGGTGATCTGCGCGCCGGGACGGCCGCGTGGCCCGGATTGCCGGCTCGACCTGGATCAGCATCTGGTGCTGTCGTATCGCGCCTTCGTTGGCGATGTGCAGCTCTCCAGCTGGGACGGACTGGTGGGCAAGTACCCGTCGCGATTGTTCGTCCTGCCACTGGCGCAAGTGATCGACGAGTACACCAAGACCGAACTGCGCAGCCTCGCCTCGGTGCCGTTGAATCTGTCGCGCAGCGAGATCGAGGGCGTGGTTGAACACGCCGCCGAAATGCACTGGAGCTACGACGGCAACTACTTCTTCCTGTCCAACAACTGCGCGGTGGAAGGCTTGAAACTATTGCGTAGCGGTAGCAATAACGCGCAGCTCACCGGTCTGGACAGCATCATGCCCAACGGTTTGCTCGAAGTGCTCAAGGGCCGAGGTCTGGCCGATACCAGCGTGCTGGACGACCCGAAAGAGGCGCTGCGTCTGGGTTACCGCTTCGATTCGTTCCGCGATCGCTATCAGGCGATGTTCGATGTATTGAAGAAGCAATTACCCATCAAACAGAACACCGTTGAGGAATGGCTTTCGCTGACCGCTGAAGAGCGCCGTGAATGGTTCGAGCGCGCTGATCTGCGCACCAGCGCCGCGTTGCTGCTGCTGGAACAGGCGAGCTATCGCCGCCAATTGCTGCTGGCACAGGACGAGGTCAAACAGCGTTACCTCGGCGCGCGCGAGCTGGAAAACGGCGGAATGGACAAGGCCAACGCGACCCTGCAGGAAATCCTCGCCAACAGCGGCTTCCTCAGCCGTCCGGCAGAACTGCTGGACTCCAAGGGCTACGGGTTGCCGCAGCCGAGCGAGTTCAGCCGACTGGAAGCGGAAAGCAGCCAGCGTCAAAAAAAGCTGCTGGCGCTGTCCGGTGATCTGGACGCAGAGGTGCGTAAATTGCTGGAGCCAAAACGAGCCGCTGAGATTGCAGCCAGCGAGGAAAATGTGAAGCAGATCGGCGCGCACTTGCGCAAATTGCACAGAGCCTCTGGCGGACTGGAACTGCCCTGATCCTGAAGTTAACCCCCACACCTTTGTGGTGAGGGGATTTATCCCCGACCGGCTGCGCAGCAGTCGCAATCCCAACGAACACGGTATGCCTGGTCATCTGTGTTTGCCGGATTCGGGGCTGCTTCGCAGCCCATCGGGGATAAATCCCCTCATCACAGTTGATGGACCGCCAGTTAGATCAGACGATCAATTCAAAACCCCATCGAGAATTTCATAGACGATCCCGGTACCCACCGCGATCAGCACGATGTCGCCCCCAGCTCGGCGCCACTCGTAGCCTGGATACACCGGCAAACGTCCCAACGCCCGACCATCCAGACGCTCGCCGTAATAACCGTGAGGCAACGGCCGGCCACGCTCCAGATGAATCCCCGGCGGTGGTGGCGCACCGCGCACGAAGTAGCCGTGATTGTCGCGAATGGTCTGACGCACGGGGCCGAAGTCGCGTGGAGGCGGGCCGCCTCGGTGGTCGTTCTGCGGACCACGGTGGTCATTACCGCGATTGTCACCGCGATTATCGTAATGGCCCTGCTGCGGGCCGCCGTGGTCATGATCATCGCGCTGATCGGCGCTGGCCAGCAGCGGTGTCGCGCTGATAATCAGCACGCCCAGTCCGGCAATCAGACGTTTCGGCATTTTCATCGGGTTTTTCCTCACGGCACAAACAGCAAAAAGGGATTCAGAACGTGGTTCTGAATCCCTCGGTCTTGCTCAATTAGTCTGTGCCGTGAGGCGCTAATTCCTCTGTATCAGGAACTTTACCTTTAGCTGACGCGGGCCTTACGCACGCCTTCGGACAGGGCCGAGCAAAGGCTCAGTACACCGTCGATAGCCTGATCCGGCGTGGTCGCGTTGGCGATGTGATCGATCAACGCCGAACCCACGACAACACCGTCAGCCAAGCGCGCGATAGCGGCCGCTTGTTCCGGGGTACGGATACCGAAACCGATGCTGATCGGCAGGTCGGTATGGCGGCGCAGACGGGTGACCGCCTCTTCGACGTGTTCCAGTGTTGCCGCACCGGCGCCGGTCACACCGGCCACCGAAACGTAGTAAACAAAACCGGAGCTGCCGTTGAGCACTTTCGGCAGACGTGCGTCGTCGGTGGTCGGCGTGGTCAGGCGGATGAAGTCCAGACCGGCAGCCTGCGCCGGGTCGCACAGCTCGGCGTTGTGCTCAGGCGGCATGTCGACCACGATCAGACCGTCGACGCCTGCCTCTTTGGCTTCAGCGATGAAGCGCTCGACGCCAAACTTGTGAATCGGGTTGAAGTAGCCCATCAGCACCAGCGGTGTATCACTGTTGCCCTCACGGAACTCGCGAACCATTTGCAGGGTTTTCAGCAGATTCTGCTTGGCGCCCAACGCACGAATGTTCGCCAGTTGAATCGCCGGGCCATCGGCCATCGGATCGGTGAACGGCATGCCCAGCTCGATTACGTCAGCGCCGGCCTTGGGCAAGCCTTTGAGGATCGCCAGCGAGGTGTCGTAATCCGGATCGCCAGCCGTGACAAAGGTCACCAGTGCGGCGCGGTTCTGTTGCTTGAGTTCGGCAAAACGGGTTTGCAGGCGGCTCATCAGTGTTTCTCCTGCTTCGACTGTTCCATGTGATGCATCACGGTTTGCATGTCTTTGTCGCCACGGCCCGACAGGTTGACCACCATCAGGTGATCCTTCGGCAGCTTCGGTGCGCGTTTGAACACTTCGGCCAAGGCGTGGGCGCTTTCCAGTGCAGGAATGATCCCTTCCAGACGGCAGCACTTGTGGAACGCCTCGAGGGCTTCGTCGTCGGTCACCGAGGTGTACTGGACACGGCCGATGTCATGCAACCATGCGTGTTCCGGGCCGATCCCCGGATAGTCGAGGCCGGCGGAGATCGAGTGGGCGTCGATGATCTGGCCGTCGTCGTCCTGCAACAGGAAAGTGCGGTTGCCGTGCAACACACCCGGAACGCCGCCATTGAGGCTGGCGGCGTGCTTGCCGGTTTCGATGCCGTAGCCGGCCGCCTCAACACCGATGATCTCGACGCCCTTGTCGTCGAGGAACGGATGGAACAGGCCCATGGCGTTGGAGCCGCCACCGATGCACGCCACCAGGCTGTCCGGCAGACGACCTTCCTGTGCTTGCAACTGGTCACGGGTTTCCTTGCCGATCACGGCCTGGAAGTCGCGCACCATGGCTGGATACGGGTGCGGGCCAGCCACGGTGCCGATCAGGTAGAACGTGCTGTCGACGTTGGTCACCCAGTCACGCAAGGCTTCGTTCATCGCGTCTTTCAGCGTGCCGGTACCGGCGACCACCGGAATCACTTCGGCACCCAGCAGTTTCATGCGGAACACGTTGGCCTGTTGGCGTTCGATGTCGGTAGTGCCCATGTAGATCACGCAGTCCAGACCGAAACGTGCGGCTACGGTGGCCGTTGCCACGCCGTGCATACCGGCGCCGGTCTCGGCGATGATGCGTTTCTTGCCCATGCGTCGCGCCAGCAGGATCTGGCCGATGCAGTTGTTGATCTTGTGCGCGCCGGTGTGATTGAGCTCTTCGCGCTTGAGGTAGATCTTGGCGCCGCCGCAGAACTCGGTCAGACGCTCAGCGAAGTACAGCGGACTCGGACGTCCGACGTAGTCGCGCTGGAAGTAGGCCAATTCTTCTTTGAAAGCCGGATCTTCCTTCGCCGCTTCGTATTCGCGGGCCAGATCGAGGATCAACGGCATCAGGGTTTCAGCAACATAGCGGCCACCGAACGAGCCGAACAGGCCGTTATCGTCCGGGCCGTTACGCAGATCGGAGGTGTTCGAAGTCTGGGTCATGGGTTGCTCCAGGTGAATTCGGGTCAGAAGACAATGACGACCACTCTACCCCTGACCTTCTATGCTGAAAACCGATAAGATCGCTGCAACCTGTCAGGAAAACTCACAGATACCATGAGCCACGATCTTCCCCCGCTGAACGCCTTGCGCGCCTTCGAAGCCACTGCCCGGCTCAACAGCGTCAGTCAGGCCGCCGAACAGCTGCACGTCACCCACGGCGCGGTCAGTCGGCAGCTCAAGGTATTGGAAGAACACCTTGGCGTCAGTCTGTTCGTCAAGGATGGCCGCGGCCTGAAACTCACAGATGCGGGTGTACGGTTGCGCGATGCCAGCGGTGAGGCGTTTGATCGGTTACGCAGCGTTTGCGCGGAATTGACTAAAGACACAGCCGATGCGCCGTTCGTGCTCGGTTGCTCTGGAAGCTTGCTGGCACGCTGGTTTATTCCGCGGCTTGGACGGCTGAATGCCGAGTTGCCGGACTTGCGCTTGCATCTGTCGGCCGGGGAAGGTGATCTCGACCCCAGACGCCCGGGGCTGGATGCCTTGCTGCTGTTCGCCGAGCCGCCATGGCCCGCGGACATGCAGGTTTATGAGTTGGCCGCAGAACGCATCGGCCCGGTCATGAGTCCGCTGTTCAGCGGCTATCAACGCCTGAAAAGTGCACCCGCCTCGGCGCTGCTCAATGAGCCGTTGCTGCACACCACCTCGCGCCCACAAGCCTGGCCAAGCTGGTCACAGCAAAACCACCTCGACGCGAAAGCGTTGAAGTCGGGACAAGGTTTCGAGCATTTGTATTATTTGCTGGAAGCAGCTGTGGCCGGTCTTGGCGTAGCCATCGCGCCGGAGCCGTTGGTGACTGAAGATTTGAAGGCCGGTCGCCTGGTTGCGCCGTGGGGCTTCTGTGAAACCCCGGCGCAACTGGCGTTGTGGCTACCCAAGCGCGCCGCTGACGGGCGCGCCCGGAAACTGGCGCAATGGCTCAAGAATGAGCTGCGCCAACCGGATCACTCGCCGCGCTTGAACAGCAAGTAAGCCGCGAGCAGACCGATTGCGCCCACTGCAACACCGGCGGTGGTCCAAGGATGTTCCTGAGCGTAATCGCGAGTAGCGATCCCGGTCTCACGGGTTTTCACTTTGACTTCTTCGTAGGCATCGCTGAGCAGGTGACGCGAATGTTTCAGCGCACTTTCGGCATTGCTTTTCAGCGCCTTGAGGGTCTTGCGCGACTCGTCCGAAGCGTCGTCCTTCAGGCTTTCCAACGACTTGAGCAGACTCTCGATCTCCGCTTCCATGCTTTGCAATGAGGCTTTACGTAAAGAGGTGTTGGCCATGGTGGCTCTCCTGCATTGGTGATGAGTGGCGTGTGTTGGTTGGGACTTCAGCGGTTTGAGAAAGTGCAGAAAATCTGAACTTCGTCTGCGCAAGACCGCCGAAATCAACAGAGCAATTCACTGCTAGTCTCAATTCCACCCATCAAGGAGAACGCCATGAGTGACCATCACACGTACAAGAAAGTCGAGCTGGTCGGTTCGTCTGCCACCAGCATCGAAGACGCCATCAACAATGCGTTGGCCGAAGCCAACAAGAGCATCAAGCATCTGGAATGGTTTGAAGTGACCGAGACCCGCGGCCACATCAAGGACGGTAAAGCGGCGCACTTTCAGGTCACCCTGAAAGTCGGGTTCCGGATTGCCAGTAGCTGAGTTTGGTCTACGCTTCTGAACTTGCGCGCTGGCCGAGTGCCATAGGAATGGCAAAGCGCTACAGGGTGAGCGCATCGGGTGGATGACCCGATGCCCGCCTCTTTTAATCCGACCAGGGAGTGCGACCGATGAAGAAGTTCATGTTGGCAGTAGGTTTGTTGAGCCTTGCGGGTGGTGCATTTGCTGCCGGCAAGCCTTGTGAAGAGCTGAAAAGCGAGATTGCGGCGAAGCTGGATGCCAAGGGCGTTTCCGGGTATTCGCTGGAGATCGTCGACAAAGGCGCCAATGGCGGCAAAGTCGTCGGCACCTGTGAAGGCGGCACCAAGGAAATCGTCTACAAGCGCGGTTGATCGCGACTGAAATGCAAAAGCCGACGCGAAGGCGTCGGCTTTTTTGTGTCCGGGATTTGGGATATTCGGTGGGTTTGCAATCGAACCCCCTCACCCCAGCCCTCTGCCCCAAGGGGTAGAGGGGAAAGGGAGCCGATCGGAGTTGTTCAGATCCTGAGTTCGACTCGATATTTCAGGTCGATGTCGAGCGCAAGAACACCTTGGTAAGTCCCCTCTCGCTCCGGGAGAGGGTTAAGGTGAGGGGCTCTTTCAGCCTTTCATGACCTGCGCCAGCAATTCATAGGAATGCAGGCGATCAGCATGCTCATACAGATCACAGGTAAATATCAGCTCATCCGCCTGCGTCTGCTCGACCAGCACCTCCAGCTTCGCGCGGATCTTCTGCGGGCTGCCGACCATCGCCAGACCGAGAAAATCACCCACCGCCTCACGCTCATGGGGCAGCCACAAGCCGTCCATGGTTTTCACCGGCGGACGTTGCACCAGACTCTGCCCACGCATCAGCGCGAGAATGCGCTGGTACACCGAGGTCGCCAGGTAATCGGCTTGCTCATCGGTATCAGCCGCCACCAAAGGCACCCCGAGCATCACATACGGCTTGTCGAGCACCGCCGACGGCTTGAAGTGGTTGCGATAGACCCGAATCGCCTCGTGCATGAAACGCGGTGCGAAATGCGAGGCGAAGGCGTAGGGCAAGCCACGTTCGCCGGCCAGTTGCGCACTGAACAAACTGGAACCGAGCAGCCAGATCGGCACATTGGTACCCGTGCCCGGCATCGCGATAACGCGTTGATCCGGCGTGCGCGGGCCGAGGAACCGCGCAAGTTCGGCGACATCTTCGGGGAAATCATCGGCACTGCCGGAACGTTCGCGGCGCAGGGCGCGGGCGGTCATCTGATCGGAGCCCGGCGCGCGGCCCAAGCCGAGGTCGATACGGCCTGGATAAAGGCTTTCGAGAGTACCGAACTGCTCGGCGATCACCAGCGGCGCGTGGTTGGGCAGCATCACGCCACCCGAGCCGACGCGAATGGTCGAGGTGCCGCCAGCCAGATAACCCAGCAGCACCGAGGTCGCGGAGCTGGCGATGCCGTCCATGTTGTGGTGTTCAGCCACCCAGAACCGCGTGTAACCAAGCTTCTCGACATGCTGCGCCAGATCCAGCGAGTTGCGCAGCGACTGCGCCGGGCTGCCGTTCTCGCGCACGGGCACCAGATCAAGGGTAGAAAACTTTACGTCGGACAGTTGCTTCATAAACCTGCGTCTCCGAGTGAGGAGGCAGGCTTTTCTTGCGAACGAAAACCTGCCGAATCCATATGCGTGTTTTGTGCAATGAGGGCATATACCCGAGTTTCAATAGCAGTGATGAAATTTCCTACTAAAAAAGTCAACGATTCAGATGAGCTGAACTTTGTCCCGGCGTCTATCCTCAGAAGCCTTGCAAGCTAAAACCACGTCGGCGCGGCGGTCCGCGCCAGATTTTGAGGAGGCAGACATGGCTATCGTGAAGAAAGCATCCGCACATTGGGCTGGCGATCTGAAAAGCGGCATCGGCTCGATCTCCACCGAGACCGGTGTCCTCAGAGAAGCACCCTACGGCTTCAAGGCCCGTTTCGAAGGCGGCAAAGGTACCAACCCGGAAGAACTGATCGGTGCAGCGCACGCCGGTTGTTTTTCCATGGCGTTCTCGATGATTCTCGGCGATGCAGGCCTGACGGCCGACAGCATCGACACCAACGCTGAAGTCACCCTCGACCAAGTGGACGGTGGCTTCGCGATCACTGCGGTGAAGCTGATCCTCAAGGCAAAAATCCCGGGGGCTACGCAGGCTCAGTTTGAAGAGTTAAGCAACAAGGCGAAGGAAGGATGCCCGGTGTCCAAGGTGCTGAATGCGAAGATCACCCTTGAGGCTTCGTTGATCAGTTGATTCGACGCGGTCCATTAGCAGCAACATAAGCCCTGTTGGAGCTGGCTTGCCAGCGATTGCGGTGTGCCCGGCGACATCAATGGTTGCTGTGCCGACGTCATCGCTGGCAAGCCAGGCTCCCACCGGGATTTCAGAGCACCTGATATTTCGTTAACACCGCAGCACAACTTGTGAGCGAAGTCAGAACTCGCTTTCTGAAAGTGTGGTCGAATACATGACCGCAGCTTCAGCGCACGCCCGTGCGCGCTGCCTCAAGGAGCTACATTGATGAAACGTATTGGCTTGGCGATCCTCTGCAGTGCACTGGCCACTTCGGTAATTGCAGCCCCTAAAGACTGCGAAGAACTCAGGAAAGAGATCGAAATCAAGATCCAGGCTAAAGCCGTGCCGTCCTACACACTGGAAATCGTCACCAAGGAAGAAGCCGCGAAACATGACATCGCCATGGTTGTCGGTTCTTGCGAGAACGGCAGTAAAGCAATCGTCTATCAAAAGAACAACGACTGATATTGCTCAGGGCACGCAGTTGATCTGCCGTTCCTCGGCAACGATCTGACCTTGCCGATTGATCAGCCGGGCGCTTGGCGTAAAGGCCAGCGACCGCGCTTCGAGCCGGTAACGCTGACCGGCCTCGAAATGGTCGTAGCGAACAGTCATGTAACACAGCCGCTCCTGCGGATCGGTGTCCATCCCCTGGCCACCACCGAAAATCTCGAAATCAAAGCGCACCGTCAACTCGTGACTGCCCGGCGCAACCTGGAAAAACCGGCCATCCTGCAGGCGCACATTGTCCAGCCGTTCGGCCATCAGCACCTTGCCGCCAGGCGAGGGCATGGCAAAGTCGACCCAGGCCTTGCCGGGGTCAGCCGCCGGCACCGGTGTCTGGCAGCCGGCCAGCACACTTGCAGCAAGCAACAACGTCAACCTGCGCATGATCAATGTCCCTTGAAATGGACATCCAGCATAACGCCGATCAGGTTTTCTGACAGCCCGCCGGAATGCCCTGACCCACGACGTTGCGCTGCTCGTCATAGAGCTTGGCCCAAGGGCGGAAACCGATACTGCCGGCCTGCAACTGATAACGCTGACCGGCGTTGAAATCTTTGAATTTCACACTCAACTGGCAATCGCGCCAGAGGGGTTCGGCGTCCGGACCGATGTTGGTGGCCTCCACGGGGAACTGGTAACGCACCTTCAGTTCATGACTGCCGGGCTGCACCTCGAAGTAGCGTTTATCGACGGCAGTCTTGCTGTCGACTTGCAGCGCTTGCAGCGCCGTGTCCTGTTGCCGGGCATTGAGATCGATCCAGGCTTGCGAAGGGTCTGGATCGGGCATTCCGAATCCGGCACAACCGGCCAGCGTCAGCAGGCTTCCTGTCAGTATCAACATGCGCATAGCGAAGCTCCAATGGGCGGGATAGTCTTGCGGGCAGACTTTCCAGAGGTTTCTTATTTTGATCAGGCCGCTTCCAAGCCATGGGTTACTTGATCGCGTTTTTCGGATTTTGTTTCCGGGTGTGATGCTTTTGTTGCTCAACGGTTGTTCCAGCGTCAGCTATTACAGCCAGTTGGCCAGCGGTCAGTTGCAACTGCTGCGGGCGCGCGAACCAGTGACCAAGGTGATTGCCGATCCGAGCCGCGATGCAAAATTGCGTACGCACCTGGCTCAGTCGCAGAAGGCCCGCGCGTTTGCCAGCGAACAGCTGCACCTGCCGGACAACCAGAGCTATCGCCTGTACGCCGACATCGGCCGGCCATTTGTGGTGTGGAATGTGTTCGCCACTGCGGAGTTTTCCCTGAGCCCGCAAAACCATTGCTTCCCGATTGCCGGGTGCGTGGCTTATCGCGGCTACTACAGCCAGAGCGCGGCGCGGGGTGAAGCGGCGATTCAGCGGTTGCAGGGCATGGACGTGTCGATTGGCGGCGTCGAGGCCTATTCGACGCTGGGCTGGTTCAACGACCCGATTCTCAATTCAATGATGGGCTGGGGCGATGAGCGTCTCGCCACACTGATCTTTCATGAGCTGGCCCATCAGCGTTTTTATGTGAAGGACGACACCGAGTTCAACGAATCCTTTGCCACGTTTGTCGAGCAGGAAGGTACACGGCAGTGGCGGGCGTTTCGCGGATTGCCGGCAGATAACGATTCAAAGCTCAAGCAGCGCGATCAATTCATCGAGTTGGTGCTGGAAACACGTTCACGATTGGAAAAACTCTACGCCCAGCCTTTGCCGGCCGAGCAGATGCGCGAGCGCAAAGCGGCGCAGTTCGAGCGGTTTCGCCGGGATTATCGGCTGATGCGTGACACTCAGTGGGCCGGGGACAAGCGTTATGACGCCTGGGTGAATGCGCCCCTGAACAATGCACGGTTGTTGCCATTCGGGCTGTATGACCAGTGGGTGCCGGCGTTTGCGGCATTGTTCGGGCAGGTTGGCGGAGATTGGCTGCGGTTTTATGCCGAGGTGGAGAGACTGGGGAAATTATCCGCGGATGCGCGCAAGTCGGCGTTAAAAGATTTGGCAGACTCTCGGCCCCTTAGTGGCTGAATTGACCTCATCGCTGGCAAGCCAGCTCCCACAGGGACAGCGGTGAACCTGAGTACACCGCTCACCTGTGGGAGTTGGCTTGCCAGCGATGGCGTACTGATCAGCGCTGCAAAAACGCCTGATGCAACTCGGCCAATGTCTCGAAGTGATAAGCCGGCGCCTCGGCGTTCAACTCTTCAAAACTGCCAAATCCGTAACCCACCGCCGCCGCGTCGAGCCCATTGCTGCGCGCCCCGATCAGGTCATGCTTGCGATCACCGATCATCAAGGTATTGGCGGGATCCAGCCCTTCCTCCTTCACCAGATGCGCGATCAATTCAACCTTGTTGGTCCGCGTGCCATCCAGCTCACTGCCGTAGATCACCTTGAAGTGTTTGGCAAAGTCGAAGTGCCGGGCAATCTCGCGGGCGAATATCCAAGGTTTTGACGTCGCGATATACAGCTGCCGCCCCTGCCCGCTCAACGTTTCAAGCAACGGCGTGACGCCTTCGAACACGCGGTTCTCGTACAGCCCCGTGACCTTGAAGCGCTCACGATAGAAATTCACGGCTTCCCAGGCTTTGGCCTCGTCAAAGCCGTAAAACTGCATGAACGCCTGTAACAGCGGCGGGCCGATAAAGTGTTCGAGTCTGGTCAGGTCCGGCTCGTCGATGCCAAGTTTGCCGAGGGCGAACTGGATGGAACGGGTGATGCCCTCACGCGGGTCGGTCAGGGTGCCATCGAGGTCGAACAGTACGGTCTGGTAATGCATGAGAAATCCTGAGCAGGTGTAAGTCGATTCAGATCTGGTCGTAGCCTTCGGCCAAGTGCAGATCCTTGAGCTTCACGTAGTTCGCCGCGCTGTAGGTGAAGAAGGCGTTTTCCTTGTCGGTCAGCGGGCGGACCTGCTTCACCGGGCTACCGACATACAGGAAACCGCTTTGCAGGCGCTTGCCCGGCGGCACCAGGCTGCCGGCGCCGATGATCACATCGTCCTCGACCACCGCGCCATCCATGACGATGCTGCCCATGCCGATCAACACGCGGCTGCCGACGGTGCAGCCATGCAGCATGACTTTGTGGGCGATGGTCACGTCGTCGCCGATCAGCAGCGGGAAGCCGTCCGGGTTGAACGGGCCAGCGTGGGTGATGTGCAACACGCAGCCGTCCTGCACACTGGTGCGCGCGCCGATGCGGATGCGGTGCATGTCGCCACGGATCACGGTCAGCGGCCAGACCGAGCTGTCTTCGCCGATTTCGACGTCGCCGATCACCACCGCCGAGCCGTCGACAAACGCGCCTTTGCTTAACTGCGGGGTGTGATTCTGGTATTTGCGAAGGGGCACGATTAGTTCTCTCTCTGTCGCCGATAGCTGCGGTGAGTGTCGATTGTAATTAAGATGGGCGCATGTTTCTTCCAGCCAAGGTGCCAACCGTGAGCGTGAACAACCCTCTTTTGCAGTCCTACGACCTGCCGCCGTTCTCCACGATCCGTGCCGAACACGTCCTGCCAGCGATTGAAACCATCCTCGCCGACAACCGCGCCGCCATCGCCGACATCCTCAAGACCCAAGGCCAGAACCCGACCTGGGCCGGTCTGGTGTTGGCAATGGACGAGCTCAATGATCGCCTCGGCGCCGCCTGGAGCCCGGTCAGCCACCTCAACGCCGTGTGCAACAGCGCCGAACTGCGCGAAGCCTACGAGTCGTGTCTGCCAGCCCTGAGCGCCTACTCCACCGAGATGGGCCAGAACCGCGAACTGTTCCAAGCCTATGAAGCTCTGGCCAACAGCCCGGAAGCCGCCGGTTTCGACGTGGCGCAAAAGACTATTCTGGAACACGCCCTGCGTGACTTCCGCCTGTCGGGTATCGACCTGCCGGAAGCCGAACAGAAACGCTACGCCGAAGTGCAAAGCAAACTGTCCGAGCTGGGCAGCCGCTTCTCCAACCAACTGCTCGACGCCACTCAGGCGTGGACCAAGCACGTCAGCGACGAAGCCGCCCTCGCCGGCCTGACCGATTCGGCCAAGGCGCAAATGGCTGCCGCCGCGCAGGCCAAAGGCCTTGATGGCTGGCTGATCACCCTGGAATTCCCGAGCTACTACGCGGTGATGACCTACGCGCAAGACCGTGCGCTGCGTGAAGAAGTCTACGCGGCCTACTGCACCCGCGCGTCGGATCAAGGCCCGAACGCCGGCCAGAATGACAATGGCCCGGTGATGGAAGAGATCCTCGACCTGCGTCAGGAACTGGCCAAGCTGCTGGGTTTCGCCAGTTTCTCCGAACTGAGCCTGGCCACGAAAATGGCCGAATCCAGCGATCAGGTGCTGAGCTTCCTGCGCGATCTGGCCAAGCGCAGCAAGCCGTTCGCCGCGCAGGATCTGCAACAGCTGCGCGCCTACGCCGCCGAGCAGGGCTGCGCCGATCTGCAAAGCTGGGACAGCGGTTTCTACGGTGAAAAGCTGCGTGAACAGCGCTACAGCGTTGCCCAGGAAACCCTGCGCGCCTACTTCCCGATCGACAAGGTTCTCGGCGGTCTGTTCGCCATCGTTCAGCGTCTGTACGGCATCGAAATCGCCGAGCAGAAAGGCTTCGACACCTGGCACCCGGACGTTCGCCTGTTCGAGATCAAGGAAAACGGCCAGCACGTCGGCCGCTTTTTCTTCGACTTGTATGCCCGCGCCAACAAGCGTGGCGGCGCGTGGATGGACGGCGCCCGCGACCGTCGCCGCACTATCGATGGCGTGCTGCAAAGCCCGGTGGCCAACCTGGTGTGCAACTTCACCCCGGCCGACAGCGGCAAACCTGCGCTGCTGACCCACGATGAAGTGACCACCCTGTTCCACGAATTCGGTCATGGCCTGCATCACCTGCTGACCCGTGTCGAACATGCTGGCGTATCCGGCATCAACGGCGTGGCGTGGGATGCTGTCGAGCTGCCGAGCCAGTTCATGGAAAACTGGTGCTGGGAGCCGGAAGGTCTCGCGCTGATTTCCGGGCATTACGAAACCGGTGAACCACTGCCGCAGGACCTGCTGGAAAAAATGCTCGCGGCGAAGAACTTCCAGTCCGGCCTGATGATGGTCCGTCAACTGGAATTCTCGCTGTTCGACTTCGAACTGCACGCCACCCACGGCGATGGCCGCAGCGTTGCACAAGTGCTCGAAGGCGTGCGTGACGAGGTATCGGTGATGCGTCCGCCGGCCTACAACCGCTTCCCCAACAGCTTCGCGCACATCTTCGCCGGCGGTTACGCGGCGGGTTATTACAGCTACAAATGGGCAGAAGTGCTCTCGGCCGATGCTTTCTCGAAGTTCGAAGAAGACGGTGTACTCAACGCTGAAACCGGTCGCGCGTTCCGCGAAGCGATTCTGGCGCGCGGCGGTTCGCAGGCGCCGATGGTGCTGTTCGTCGACTTCCGTGGCCGTGAGCCGTCGATTGACGCACTCTTGCGCCATAGCGGCCTGAGTGAGGACGCAGCAGCATGAGTGAGGGGCCTGTGATTACCAAGAAGCGCTTTATCGCCGGGGCGGTCTGCCCGGCGTGCAGCGAGCCGGACAAGTTGATGATGTGGAACGAGGACAGCGTGCCGCACCGCGAATGCGTGGCGTGCGGTTACTCCGACACACTCAACGAGCAAGGCCTGTCGGTACCCAAAGAGCTGGGCACGCGGGTCAACACCAGCGCGCTCAAGCCGCCGCCGGACAAGACAGTTCAGGCGGTGCAGTTCTTCCCCAATCCGAAGCTTGCAAAAAAGCCTGACGAGCAACACTGAGTCGCAACCACCTTCCACCGTTTGCCGGTGGAAGGTGGTAACTATCTACCGCCCATCCCCCGCGCTTCCTGCCTAGGCTGGCCCTTTTCAGCCACGCCTCAAGGAAGACGCCATGTCCGATACCAATCCGCTGCTACAGCACTGGACCCTGCCACCGTGGTCGGCGATACGCGCCGAGCATCTGGTCCCGGCGTTCAACGTGATCGTTGCCGAAAACCGCCAGGTCATTACCCAAGTGATCGCCAGCCAGACCGAGCATCCGGGCTGGGACGATCTGGTGCTGGCCGTCGATGAAGCCGATGCGCGTCTGGATGAAGCCATGGCCATCATCGAAATTCTTTCGACGGTCAAACCCGACGATATCGACTGGCTCAGGGAAAGCGCGCTGTGCAGTCTGACCGCAGCTCAGTACACCGCTGAAAAAAACACGGATGCGGCGCTGTACCGTACCTATCAACGGCTGGCGAACAGCTCGGTCGCCGCGAGCTTCGATGATCCGCGCAAAGCTTCGCTGGCGAAAATCCTGCGCAAGTTCCTCTTGTCCGGCATCGAACTGCAGCCTGCACAGCAGCAAAGGCTCGCTCGTCTGAACCGCGATATCCGCCAGCTGGAGCAGTTGTTTCAAAGCAATCTGGAGCTGGCCAACACCGCATGGAGCATGCACATCGACGACGTCACGCAGCTCGAAGGCCTGTCACCGGCGGTGCTGGCGCGCATGGCACTCAATGCCCGCCAGGCGGGACTTGAAGGCTGGCTGCTCACGCTGGATCAGAACACCTTTCGGTCGCTCATGACCCACGCGCACAACCGCCCGCTGCGGGAGGCCTATTTCACCGCGTGGATGAACCGGGCGTCCGACCGTGGCCCTCAGGCGAATGAACTGAATAACACTCCAGTCCTGACGGTGTTACTCGCATTGCGCCAGGAGAAAGCCGAATTGCTGGGCTTCGAAAATTTCGTGCAATTGCGCCTCGAAAATCGCATGGCCACTTCGCCCAAACAGGTGGGTGATTTTTTGCGCGAGCAAATGGCCACGAATCGACCGGCCCTGCAGCGCGATGCCAAAGCCCTGCTAGCCTTCGCACGCACGCGGGGCATTGCCGATATACAGACGTGGGATGAAGATTTTCTCGCCGAGCAATTACGCCTTGAGCAATTAAACGGCGCGCTGAAAGGCTTGCGACAGTATTTCCCGCTGGAAGGCACGTTGCGTCGACTCTGTCGGTTCAGTGAACGCCTGTTTGGCATCTCCATTGTCGAGCAAACCACCCTCAACCACTGGGACGAAACGGTACGGCTTCTGGAGATCAGCGAATATGAACAAGTGATCGGGCATATCTACGTGGATCCCTTTCATCGTGAAGACGCTGCCGATTACGCCTTCACCTCAGCCCTGCGCATTCGCCGGATCAACGCCGAGGGACGCCCTGCGCTGCCGATTGCTCACCTGTACTGCAACTTCACCCCTGTCACCGAAGATCATCCGTGCCTGCTTTCCAGCGAAAATCTGCGCGTGCTGTTCCACGAATTCGGGCACTGCTTGCAGCATGTGTTGACGCGCTCGCCCCATCGCAACCTGTCGGGGATTTCCCAGCTGGGCCGCGATACCGCCGAATTCGCCGGGCAGCTGTTTGAACACTGGTGTCTGTCAGGCGAATTTCTGCTGTGGCTGGGAGCTCATTACCAGAGCGGCGAACGCCTGACAGAACAACGCATCAACACCGCGCTGACGGCCATTGGCGCCCACACCAGCCGGGCCACCGGCGTGTTGCTGATGAGTGCGTTATTTGATCTGGAGTTGCACCGCAGCCATGGCGATGGCCGCAGCATCGAGCAGGTGTTCGAGGACGTGCAGGGCGAATTTCCAGAACTGCGACTGTCCGGTTACCACCGTTTTGCCAATGGTTTTGACTACCTGGTGACCGGTTACGAGGCGTCGGTCTACGCCTACAAATGGTCTGGCGTGCTGGCCAGCGAAGTATTCACGCGGTTTCAGCGCGATGGCGTGTTCGACCCGCAAACCGGTCGGGATTTTCGCGAGGCATTTTTTTCCCCCGGCGACTCACGCTCGATGCTGAGCGCACTTGCAGCGTTTCTCGGCCGGCCGGTCAACCCGGGATTGTTGGCGTCCCCGATCGATTGAACCGACCGTTCATTTCAGATTGACCGACTGGAACCAGCTCTTCATCGAGCAGGTCGCGAACGCACTGGTGCTGCAATCGCCGTTGGCCAGTGCGCTGCGCAACTTGTCGACATCCGCTTGCATCACGTAGCGCACGCTGTCGCGAAAGTGGCCGCTCTCGCCGAAACCACCTTGAGTCATTTCGCTCAAGGCGTCCTCTTTGCTCCAGCCCTGCACCACCACGCGATACATCGCCGCCATCAATCCGGTCCGGTCGGAACCGTGCTTGCAATGCATCAGCACCGGACCCTTGGCCTCGCCGGCCTGGATGGCGCGCAGGGTCTTGAGCACATCGCTGTCATCGACGTGGTTGGTGCGATACGGCAGTTGCACCTGATTGATGCCCGGCTCGGACAGCCAGTTGCTGTCCGCTTCCGGCAGAAAATTGATCACCGTGGCCACCTTGAGATTCTTCAGCAGCGGCACGGCACCGTCGTCGGGCAAGGCACTGCGGTAAAGCGTCGGCGACATCTGGAACAGGTTGTATTGCACTTCGAACGGTTGCGCCCAATCAGCGGGGCGAGCGGTGTTTGCCGCGACAGCCTGAGCCGGGATCAAGTGCAACAGGGCAACAAGCGACAAACACAAAGCAGGGAAAAGACGCACTCGAGACATGCTGGGTTGACCGTGTCGGGATTCTGCAAGAGAGGAGTTGCAGCTTCGATGATGGCCGGTCAAAGCCCTGTGAGGCGGTTGTCAAAGAATTGTGAACGCACATCGTTTCATCGGTTTCAGCGGCTGATTTCAGTCTTTTTTCCGCTTAATCGATTCATCCGGATGCTTAGGCTGCTACCATTTGTCACATCTTGTTGCAGACGTGTCCCCCTTTTCCGGGTCATCACCGGTCACGTCGCAACGAAAATTCTTGAGCCGTTCGCAGAAACGGCTGACAACCATCAATGCCTGATGAGGTGCCCCCCATGTCTGATGCAGATCGAGACAACCCGCGGCGTGAGTTTTTGCGCAAATCCCTGACCCTGATTCCGGTGGTCACCCTCGCAGGCACCAGCCTCGGCAGCAGTGTCCTGCAAGCCGCGCCTGAAGCCACTCTCGCCGCGCCTGCGCCACAACCGACACGCACTGATACCAGCGCTTATCAGCCGAACTATTTCACCGCCGAAGAATGGGCATTCATCAATGCCGCCGTGGCGCAGTTGATCCCCAACGACGCCCAGGGCCCAGGCGCGCTCGAAGCCGGTGTGCCGGAATACATCGACCGTCAGATGAACACCCCTTACGCCGCCGGAGCCCTGTGGTACATGCAAGGCCCGTTCAACGCCGACGCCGCGCCCGAAATGGGCTGGCAGAGCAAACTGGTGCCCAAAGAGATCTACCGCCTCGGCATCGCCGCCACGGATCAGTGGGCAAAATCCCTCAACGGTAAAACATTTGCCGAGCAAGACAGCGCTACCCGAGACGATTTGCTTAAGCAACTCGAAGCCGGCAAAGCGCAATTTGACGCCGTTCCGGCGAAGATTTTCTTCAACCTGCTGCTGCAAAACACCAAGGAAGGGTTCTTCTGCGACCCGATCCACGGCGGCAATAAAGGCATGGTCGGCTGGACCATGATCGGTTTCCCCGGCGCCCGCGCCGATTTCATGGATTGGGTGGAACGCAACGAGCAATACCCCTTCCCGGCTGTTTCGATTCGCGGCGAGAGGGCTTGAGCATGGCAACCGTAATGAAGAAGGTCGACGCGGTGATCGTCGGTTTCGGCTGGACCGGCGCAATCATGGCCAAAGAGCTGACCGAAGCGGGACTCAATGTGCTGGCGCTGGAGCGCGGGCCGATGCAGGACACCTACCCCGACGGCAACTATCCGCAGGTGATCGACGAACTCACCTACAGCGTGCGCAAAAAACTCTTTCAGGACATCTCCAAAGAGACCGTCACCATTCGTCATAGCGTCAACGACATCGCCCTGCCGAACCGCCAGTTGGGCGCGTTCCTGCCAGGCAATGGCGTCGGCGGCGCCGGCCTGCACTGGTCGGGCGTGCACTTTCGCGTCGATCCGATCGAGTTGCGCATGCGCAGCCACTACGAAGAGCGCTACGGCAAAAGCTTTATCCCCAAGGACATGACCATCCAGGACTTCGGCGTCAGTTATGAGGAGCTGGAGCCGTTCTTCGATTTCGCCGAAAAAGTCTTCGGCACCTCGGGCCAGGCCTGGACCGTGAAAGGTCAATTGGTCGGTCAGGGCAAGGGTGGCAACCCTTACGCGCCGGATCGTTCCAACCCGTTCCCATTGGAAGCGCAGAAAAACACCGTTTCCGCACAGCTGTTCGGTAAAGCGGCTACAGAAGTCGGTTACAAACCCTACAACCTGCCGTCAGCGAATACCTCCGGGCCATACACCAACCCTTACGGCGCGCAGATGGGCCCGTGCAACTTCTGCGGGTTCTGTAGCGGTTACGTTTGCTACATGTATTCCAAGGCCTCGCCGAACGTGAATATTCTGCCGGCGCTCAAGCCGCTGCCGAATTTCGAGCTGCGGCCCAATTCCCATGTGCTGCGGGTCAACCTCGACAGCACAAAAAGCAAAGCCACGGGTGTCACTTACATCGATGGTCAGGGCCGCGAGATCGAGCAACCGGCGGACCTGGTGATCCTCGGCGCCTTCCAGTTGCACAACGTGCGGCTGATGCTGCTCTCCGGGATCGGCAAGCCCTACGACCCGATCAGCGGCGAAGGTGTGGTCGGGCGTAACTTCGCCTACCAGAACATGGCCACCATCAAGGCGTTCTTCGACAAGGACACCCACACCAACAACTTCATCGGTGCCGGCGGCAACGGTGTGGCGCTGGACGATTTCAACGCCGACAACTTCGACCATGGTCCGCACGGCTTCGTCGGTGGTTCGCCGATGTGGGTCAATCAGGCCGGCAGCCGACCGATTGCCGGCACCTCGAACCCGCCGGGCACGCCGGCCTGGGGCAGTGCGTGGAAACGCGCGACTGCCGATTACTACACCCACCAGGTGTCGATGGACGCCCACGGCGCGCATCAGTCCTACCGCGGCAACTACCTCGATCTCGACCCGGTGTATCGCGATGCCTACGGCTTGCCATTGCTGCGGATGACGTTCGACTGGCAGGAAAACGACATCAAGATGAACCGCTTCATGGTCGAGAAAATGGGCAAGGTTGCCGAAGCGATGGGGCCGAAAGCCATTGCGGTGATCGGCAAGAAAGTCGGTGACCACTTCAATACTGCGTCGTACCAGACCACCCACCTCAACGGTGGCGCGATCATGGGCACCGATCCGAAAAAAAGCGCACTGAACCGCTACTTGCAGAGCTGGGACGTGCACAACGTGTTCGTCCCGGGCGCTTCGGCGTTCCCGCAAGGCCTGGGTTACAACCCGACCGGCCTGGTAGCGGCGCTGACCTATTGGTCGGCGAAGGCAATCCGCGAGCAATACCTGAAAAACCCCGGCCCGCTGGTTCAGGCTTAAGGAGCGATGATCATGAAGACTATTGTTATCGCGACCCTGGCCCTGCTCGGCAGTGCTGCTTTGCAGGCGGCCGAAGTTGATCAAGCTTTGATCAAGCAAGGCGAATACCTCGCCCGCGCGGGCGACTGTGTGGCATGTCACACCGCCAAGGGCGGCAAGCCGTTCGCCGGCGGTCTGCCGATGGAAACCCCGATCGGCACGATCTACTCGACCAACATCACTCCCGATAAAACCGGCGTTGGTGATTACAGCTTCGCGGACTTCGATCAAGCCGTACGCCATGGTGTCGCCAAAAACGGCAGTACGTTGTACCCGGCGATGCCGTATCCGTCCTACGCCCGTGTCAGCGAAACCGACATGCAAGCGCTGTACGCGTATTTCATGCACGGCGTGCAACCGGTGGCGCAGGAGAACAAGGCCAGTGATATTCCATGGCCGTTGAGCATGCGTTGGCCGCTGATGGGCTGGCGCTGGATGTTTGCGCCGAAGGTCGAGGACTACAAAGCCACGTCGGACGACGCTGTCATTGATCGTGGGGCGTATCTGGTCGAAGGCCTCGGACATTGCGGTGCCTGCCATACGCCACGCGCCCTGACCATGCAGGAAAAATCCCTCAGCGCCGCTGATGGCAGCACTTTTCTGGCCGGCAGTGCGCCGCTGGAAGGCTGGATCGCCAAGAGCCTGCGCGGCGACCACAAGGACGGCCTCGGCAGTTGGAGCGAAGAACAACTGGTGCAATTCCTCAAGACCGGGCGCAGCGACCGCAGCGCGGTGTTTGGCGGCATGAGCGATGTGGTCACCCACAGCATGCAATACATGACCGACGCCGACCTGACCGCGATTGCCCGCTACCTCAAGTCGCTGCCGGCCACTGATCCGAACGATCAGCCACATCAGTACGACGAGAAAGCCGCCAAGGCTTTGTGGGACGGTGACGACAGCCAGCGTGGTGCAGCGGTGTACATCGACAACTGCGCGGCGTGCCACCGCACCGACGGCCACGGCTACACGCGAGTGTTCCCGGCGCTGGCGGGTAATCCGGTGCTGCAATCGGAAGACCCGACTTCGTTGATTCACATTGTGCTCAAGGGCGGTACGCTGCCGGCGACGCACACCGCGCCGTCCACCTTCACCATGCCGGGTTTTGCCTGGCGCCTGTCGGATCAGGAAGTGGCAGACGTGGTGAGCTTTATCCGTGGCAGTTGGGGCAATAAAGGTGCGCCGGTCAGTGCCAAGGAGGTTGCCGGCTTACGCAGCGACGATATGAAAACAACGTCCACTGATGATCTTGGCCAAGTAACAGATCATCATTAAAAACAGAAACCCTGCATGAACTATTCATGCAGGGTTTTTACTATATGTATATCGCTACAACTTCGAGCTTACGGATTAATGATACTTACATAAGCCTTGGCCAGCGCAATCAACTTCGCTTTGTCGTCGTTATCAATATCGCCATCACCGTCCACATCGTTCTTGTTGGTGCGAACAGTGAATGTCTTGCCACGGTCGCTGGACACCGCCACCACGTAGGCCGAGTCAACCAGCGTCTCGGTGGGCAGTTCCTGCTCGGCGTTCCAGCCCAGCTCCTTGCGCGCAAGTTGCATCGAAACAATGGTATTGGGCTCCGATGCATTGGGTAGCATCATTTGCATAAAGACGCCGCGTTGATTGAGATAAGACATGAATTAAATCCTTTTAATTAGTTATCAGGCAAGTGCCGTTGGAACTGGCCAAGACTATAGTCGATAACTTGTCGCGACAACGGGACATATGTATCCCGGATTGTACTTTGCACTTATATATAAACTTTGCCAGTCAGCACGTATCCCATCGCCGAGCGGTACTGGATCACATCGGGCTTGCCCGTGTACTGTATGCATATACAGATCAGGAGCCTGCCCAATGATCAGCCCTCTCCCCCCTCGCGGTCGCGGCACCGCGACCAACCCGCACAACCGCTTCGCACCGAATCGCTCGGTGGCCGAGGATGACGGCTGGTATCAGGAAGTACCCGAGACGCAAAACACCGAAGTGATGATCGAAACCGCGAAAACCATCATCACTCGCAACACCTCACCGGATCTGCCCTTCGATCGCTCGATCAATCCCTATCGCGGCTGCGAGCACGGTTGCATCTATTGCTATGCGCGGCCCAGCCACGCCTATTGGGACATGTCGCCGGGGCTGGACTTCGAAACGAAGCTGATCGCCAAGACCAACGCTGCGCAGGTGCTGGAGGAACAACTCGGGAAAAAAGGCTATCAATGCGCGCCGATCAATCTGGGCTCCAACACCGATCCGTATCAGCCGATCGAACGCGAACACAAAATCACCCGCCAGACCCTCGAAGTGCTGTTGCGCTACCGGCATCCGGTGACCATCGTCACCAAGGGTTCGCTGATCCTGCGCGATCTCGATTTGCTCACCGAACTGGCGCAGCATCGGTTGGTGGCGGTGATGATCAGCCTGACCACGCTGGACGATGAACTCAAACGTATCCTTGAGCCGCGCGCCGCTGCACCCAAGGCACGATTGCGCGCTATTCGGGTCATGCGTGAAGCAGGAATTCCGGTCGGCGTGTTGTGTTCGCCGATGATTCCGATGATCAACGACAGCGAAATCGAAAGCCTGCTCACCGAGGCCCACGCGGCCGGTGCGCAAAGTGCGGCGTACATGATGTTGCGCTTGCCGCTGGAAGTGGCGCCGCTGTTCGAAGAGTGGCTGAACGCGCACTACCCGCGCCGCGCCGCACATGTGCTGAGCCTGATCCGCCAGAGCCGTGGCGGCGAGCTCTACGACAGCCGTTTCGGCGCGCGGATGCGCGGCGAAGGACCGTTTGCCGACCTGCTCGCGCAACGTTTTGCCAAAGCGATCAAGCGCCTGGGGCTCAATCATCGCGAGGGCTACAATCTCGACTGCACAGCCTTCTGTCCGCCGGGTCGCCAGATGTCGTTGATTTAGCGACAATTGGCTTATGGTTGAGGGGTTGGAATCCTTCCGCCGAGATCACTCAGTCACGTTTTTTGTGACCTGGAACGCACGTTCTAGAGCGTTTGATTCAGTTTGAGTTAAGTTTCGGCGGCTACCTTGTTCATCGAGTGACTGACGGGTCTGGATGACCCGGATGTTTTAAACAGCCACTGGCTTCATACCGGAATACCGGGGAAGACTCCCTGAATCCGCCTAAGAGGATGAATCATGAGTGACAAGGATAAACAGCCGTTGGCTGCGTCGGCGCAAACCCCAGAAGCGGAATCCGCCGATGCAGCGCTGCGACAGATCGTAGACGGCTTTTTGCATTTTCATCATGAGGTTTTTCCGCAGCAGGAAGAACTCTTCAAGAAACTCGCCACGGCCCAGGCGCCTAAAGCGATGTTCATCACGTGCGCCGACTCGCGCATCGTCCCTGAGCTGATTACCCAGAGCTCCCCGGGCGATCTGTTCGTGACCCGTAACGTCGGCAACGTCGTTCCGCCGTACGGCCAGATGAACGGCGGCGTTTCCACCGCGATCGAATACGCGGTGCTGGCCCTCGGCGTGCAGCACATCATCATTTGCGGCCATTCCGATTGCGGCGCCATGCGTGCGGTACTCAACCCGGACAGCCTGGAAAAAATGCCGACGGTCAAAGCCTGGCTGCGCCACGCCGAAGTCGCGAAAACCATGGTGCATGACAACTGTCATTGCGCCGACGAAAAAGAAAGCATGCCGATCCTCACCGAGGAAAACGTCATCGCCCAATTGCAGCACTTGCGTACCCATCCTTCGGTAGCCTCGCGCATGGCGAACGGTCATCTGTTCATCCATGGCTGGGTCTACAACATCGAAACCAGTGAAATCAAAGCTTACGACGCGGACCAGGGGTGCTTCCTGCCGCTCGACGGCAGCCATCCGATTCCGGTGGCGACGCCCAAAGCACGCTTCTAAATCTTCCTAAAAATCTGTGTGGTTTGACGCCCGTCGCTGTTTCAGCGACGCGGCCTCACCACGCCTGAAGAAAACTTCGGGAGAATCGCCATGCGTGCGGCTCAATTGAAAGCGGTGTTGCCACGGGAGCTACTGGCTTCAGTGGTTGTGTTTCTGGTCGCCCTGCCGCTGTGCATGGGCATTGCGATTGCGTCAGGGTTGCCCCCGGCCAAAGGCCTGATCACCGGGATCATCGGCGGTCTGGTGGTCGGTTGGCTGGCGGGTTCGCCGTTGCAGGTCAGTGGGCCGGCGGCGGGGCTGGCGGTATTGGTGTTCGAACTGGTGCGCCAGCACGGCATCGAGATGCTCGGGCCGATTCTGTTGCTCGCCGGATTTCTGCAACTGGTGGCCGGGCGATTGAAGCTGGGTTGCTGGTTTCGGGTGACGGCGCCAGCGGTGGTGTACGGCATGCTCGCGGGGATCGGTGTCTTGATCGTGCTGTCGCAGGTGCATGTAATGCTCGATGCCGCACCGAAACCGTCCGGGCTGGACAATCTCACCGCATTCCCAGGCGCGGTCGCGCAGGCTTTGCCGTCGTTCGGCTGGCAGGCCGGGTTGCTCGGGCTGGCGACGATTGCGGTGATGTGGCTATGGGAAAAATTCCGCCCGCAATCGCTGCGTTTTGTTCCCGGCGCATTGCTGGGTGTGGGTCTGGCGACGGGTGCCAGTCTGCTGCTGGCATTGCAGGTCAAGCGCGTCGAGGTGCCGGCGAATCTGGCAGAGGCCATTGATTGGTTGAAACCTGCTGACCTGCTCAGTCTGGCCGATCCGACGCTATTGATCGCCGCGTTCGCTGTAGCGTTCATTGCCAGCGCGGAAACCCTTTTGTCGGCCGCGGCGGTAGATCGCATGCACAGCGGCGTGCGCTCGGACTTCGACCGCGAGCTGTCGGCGCAAGGTGTCGGCAACATGCTCTGCGGTCTGGTCGGCGCGTTGCCGATGACCGGAGTGATCGTGCGCAGTTCGGCCAACGTCCAGGCCGGTGCGACCACGCGTTATTCGACAATCTTCCATGGCCTGTGGCTGCTGGCGTTCGTGTTGTTGCTGTCGAGCGTGCTGCAAAGCATTCCGGTGGCGAGTCTGGCCGGGGTGCTGGTTTATACCGGTTTCAAACTGGTCGACCTGAAAGCCTTCCGCGGTCTTAGCCGTTACGGGCGGATGCCAATGTTCACCTACGCGGCAACGGCGCTGGCAATCATCTTCACGGATCTGCTGACCGGTGTGTTGGTCGGTTTCGGTCTGACCCTGGTGAAACTGGCGTTCAAGGCTTCACGCCTGAAGATCAGCCTGATCGATCTGCCGAAGGACGGCGAGATGGAGTTGCGTCTGGTCGGGGCGGGGACGTTCCTCAAGGTGCCGGCGTTGACGCAGGTGTTGAACACGATTCCCGAAGGCACGACGGTGCATGTGCCGCTCAATAACCTGAGCTACATCGACCATTCATGTCTGGAGTTGCTGGAAGAGTGGGGGCGGGCAAATGCGGCGAAGGGATCGAAGCTGTTGATTGAGTCGCGAGGGTTGAAGCGCAGGCTTGAGGGCAGGGTTCGGACCAATACCGGAATCGGTGCAGCCGGATAAAAACCTTGTGGGAGCTGGCTTGCCAGCGATAGCGATATCTCAGGCAACCTCAATCCGGCTGAAACGGCGAAGCACTCAAGATCACCCCGGTCTCCTCGACATACTGCTGCCAGTGCCCAATCAAAGTGCTGAGCCTGTCAGGCTGACTCAACGCCAGATCATGAATCTCCCCCGGATCACTGGCCAGATCATAAAGCTGCCAGGTCGCCGGCCCCACCGGCCCGGGGATCCACACCGCTTTCCACGAGCCCTGGCGAATCGCCCGGCGCCCGAACAACTCCCAACCCGTCACTGTGTGCTCGTCATGCACCTGCGCCGTCTCGCCGGACAAAAAGCCCAGCCACGATTTACCGCGCAACGGCGCCACCGGTTTGCCGTGCCACTGCTTGCCCGGATGACGCACGCCGGCCAGATCAAGAATTGTCGGGGTGATGTCCATCACCGTGCCGAAACCGTGACTGATCTGCCCTTTGAGCGAGAGTTGCGGATAGTGCAGCAGCGCCGGCACGCGAATCCCGCCTTCGGTGGTGAAGGCCTTGAACAGCCGCGACGGCGCTGTCGCCACCTGCGCCCAGTTCGGCCCGTACCAGACGTAGGAGTTGGCCCGGCCGATGTTATCGAGGCTGTTGTCGTAGTGCTGGCTCAGATACGCCACCAGCTCCGGACCAAATTTCGGGAACGCTTCAAGCAGCGCGCCCTCGGCTCCGTTGTCGGACATGAACAGGATGAAGGTGTTATCCAGTTGACCTTGCTGGCGCAAGTAATCGACGACCCGGCCGATGTTCCAGTCCATGCGTTCGACCATCGCTGCGTAGACCTCCATCGCCCGCGCGGAAATCTGTTTTTGCTCAGTGCTCAGCGCATCCCATTGCGCGGTCAGCTGGACCAGCGGGTGGGGTTCGACGTCCGCTTCGATCAGCCCCAGTGCCTTGAGTTTTTCCAGTCGTACGAGGCGCAAGACTTCCGGGCCTGCATCGTAGCAGCCACGGTATTTTTCAACGATGTCGGCCGGTGCCTGCAACGGCCAGTGCGGTGCGGAAAACGGCAGATAAGCGAAGAACGGCCGGGTCTGGTCGCGCTCCTTCAGGTACTGCAGCAGCTTGTCGCCGAAGGCGTCGGACGAGTAGAAATCCTTGGGCAATTCGTCGATGAACGTGTCGTCCTCGATGTACAGTGCCGGCGTGGATTTCAGCAGGCCGGGGGTTTGCTCATCGTAAGTCGGCTCGAAACCGTAATGGTTGGCCGCGCCTGGCAGCAGCGAGAACGAGCGCTCGAAACCCCGCGCATGGGGCGCCAGTTCGGCGGTCAGGCCGAGGTGCCATTTGCCGCTCATCAACGTCTGATAACCGGCCTCGCGCAGCAGCTCGGGGAGGGCCACGACGCGGTCATTCAGATAACCCTCGTAACCCGGTTTGCCGATCAACTCCGGCGTCAGCGTTTCGGCCATGGTGCCGATGCCGGCAATGTGATGATCGGTACCGGTCAGCAGCATCGAGCGGGTCGGCGAGCACGTCGGCGCGGTGTGAAAATCGGTCAGGCGCAGGCCGTTGTTGGCCAGTGCATCGAGGTGCGGCGTGGCGATTTCGCCGCCGAAGGCGCCGATGTCGGAGAAGCCGAGGTCGTCGGCCAGGATCACCAGAAAATTGGGGCGTTGCGGCATCGAAAGCTCCTCTCAGCAGGCAATGAACGACAGCGGCAGATCGCGGATCTGCACCGGTACGCTCGGTTGGTAATGGTCGTCACTGGTCAGTTCGTGCAGCAGTTCTTCACGCAACTGATGGAAGTCGAAACTGCTGCGCTGACGCGGATGCGCCAAGGCAATGTCGACCACTTGCTTGATGCGCCCCGGACGCGGTTCCATCACCACCACGCGGTCCGCCAGAAAAATCGCTTCTTCGACATCGTGGGTGACAAGGATCGTGGTGATTTTCGCGCGGGCACGGATCGCCAACAGCTCGTCCTGCATCTGCTGACGGGTCAGCGCATCGAGCGCACCGAAAGGCTCGTCGAGCAGCAGAATCCTTGGGCTGGCGACCAGGCCGCGAGCGATTGCCACCCGTTGCGCCATGCCGCCGGAGAGCTGGTGAGGATAGGCGCGGGTGAAATCGCGCAGGCCGACCAGATCAATGAAGTCGTTGATGCGTTGTTGCTTGTCTGCGGCGCTCAGCGGCTCATTGACCAGGCCGAGGCCGATGTTGTCGGCCACGGTCAGCCATGGAAACAAGCGGTGCTCCTGAAAGACGATGCCGCGTTCGCCACCGATGCCGCTGACGGCTTTGCCATCCACGCGGATCTGCCCGCGAAACTGCGTATCGAGGCCTACCAGCAAGCGCAACAGCGTGGATTTACCACAGCCGCTGGAGCCGACGATGGCGACGAATTCGCCCTCGGCGATGTCCAGGTTGAATTCGCGAATCGCCTCCAGTTCGAAACCGTCGACGTCGAAGGATTTGCCTACATGGTTGAAGCTGACAATGGGTGCGTTCATGCGTGTCTCCAGCGGGTGGCGCGGATTTCCAGGCGTTGGCCAATAAGGTTGAGCAGGGCGCCGGTCAGGCCGACGAGGAGCATGCCGGCCATGATCAGGTCCATGCGCAGCAGTTGCTGGGCGCCGATCATCTGGCTGCCGATGCCGCCGTTGGACGGCATGAAATATTCGGCGCCGATGGTGCCGAGCCAGGCGTAGATCAGGCTCAGTCTGAGCCCGGCAAAAATCCCGGGAGCGGCTCCGGGCAGGACCAGTCGACGCAGGCGCTGACCGAGACTCAGGCGCAGCACTTGCGCGGCTTCGTTGAGTTGCGGCGAAAGGTTGGCGACGCTGCGTTGGGTGGCGATGAACAACGGGAAGAATGCGGCAAGAGCGACGAACACCCACTTCGACAGCTCGCCCAGACCGAACCAGGCGGTGAGCAATGGCACCCAGGCGAATATCGCGATCTGCCGAATGGCTGCAAGTGTCGGGCCGAGCAGGCGTTCGCTGAGGTGCGACAGCCCCAACAGCAGGCCGAGGGCGAAGCCAATTCCGCCGCCCAACAGCAAACCACCAAGGGTGCGCCCAAGGCTCAGGGCCATTCCGGTGATCAGCGTTCCGTCGAGCAAGCCGTCCCACGTGGTGTTGAGCACGGCCAGCGGGCTCACCAGAATATTCGCGTCGACCCACTGCTGATCGTTCGCTACTTGCCACAGCGCCAACAAGCCCAGCGGCAGCAGCCACGGTTGCAGCCGTTGCCAGCCTTCATAGCGCGGGCCACGGCGGATTTCCGCAGTGGCCGGGTGCGGCCAGTGCACCAGTTTTTTGTCCAGCAGCCCGATGCTGCGATCCATCGCCACGCCAATCAGGCCGATGACCACGATGCAGACGAAAACGATGTCGAGCATGAACAGCTGCCGTGCCCAGACCATCAGGTAACCGATGCCTTCGCTGGAGGCGAGCAGTTCGACGGCCAGCAGCGACGTCCAGCCGGCGGCCAGCGCCAGACGTACACCGGCCATGAATGCGGGGAGGGCGGCAGGCAACACCAGACGACGAATCAGCAAATGCGACGGCAGGCGCAGTACGGCGGCTGCTTCACGCAGTTTCGGTTGCGCATCGCGTACGCCAACCAGTGTGTGCAAGGTCACCGGAACCACAATGGCTTTGATCAGCACCACCAGTTTCAACACTTCACCGATACCGAAAAACACCATGAACAGCGGAATCCACGCCAGCGTCGGTACTTGCGCGAGGCCGGCGAAGGTCGGGAAGATCAAGCGTTCGAGGCGGCGACTGAAACCCAGTGCCGCCCCCAGAATCGCCCCGGCGCTGATCCCTGCCAGTAATCCACAGAACAACCGTTGCAGGCTGATCCACAAGTGGCTCCACAACTCGCCCTGAGACAGTTCGACTGCGCTGTTCCACACCAGTGACGGCGCCGGCAGGATCTGTTCGCTCATCCAGTGATTGCGCGCGGCCAGCCACCACAGGGTGAAGAGGCTGAGTGGCAGTAACCACGGCAACAGGCGTTGCTGCAGGCTTGGCCAAGGGCGCCGACTTTTTAGCGGCGGTGCGGGCAGCGGCAAGCTCAGCAGGGATTGACGGGCCATGGGTGACCTCCGTTGTCGGGTTGCATGGCTGACCGCTTTGCTTTTGTGGGAGTGGGCTTGCTCACGAAGGCGTGGTATCAGTCGCCGAATGTGTTGGCTGACAGGACGCCTTCGCGAGCAGCCCGCTCCCACATTAGGGTTAGCGGTGTATGCAAAATTGGTCTAATAAAATTCAAATTAATTCTATTGGGAGATAAGCAAGACCATTTAAGGCCTCCAGCGCGACGCGCATCCAATGCATTCGAAGAATATTTTCGATGCTGTTAATGCATACGCCGCTGTAAGCCCCATGGTTGCTTGCTTAGCTCCAAAAGCTATAAAAATGTGAATTTATAGTATTTAAGCGCAGGTGCTCCTTCGGCCTACTTTCGGCTCCTCAACGCCCGTCGTGATCAGGAGCAGCACCCATGAACCTTCCCTTCAAACGCGTTTTCAGTCTGTTCGCCGCCCCGGCTCTGGCGGGCCTGTTGGCCTTCACCGTCCATGCCGACGAACTCAAGGAAATTCGCATCGCCGTGCCCGACCTGAGCGCCGGCACCCAGCACAGCGGCGGTGGCGTGGTCGACGTATTGCGCGATCAGCAGATCTTCGAAAAGGCCTTCGCCGAACAGGGCATCAAGGTTCAGTGGAGTTTCTTCAAAGGGGCCGGGCCGGTGATCAACGAAGCGTTCGCCAATGGTCAGGTCGATCTGGCGTATCTGGGTGATCTGGCGGCGATCATCGGCAAGTCCAACGGCCTCGATACGCGGCTGCTCAGCGCCAGTGCCCGCGGGGTGAAGCAGTACCTGGGCGTCGTGCCGGGCTCGGGGATCAAGACTTTGCAGGACCTCAAAGGCAAGCGCGTGGCGATCTTTCGCGGCACCGCAACGCAGCTGTCGTTCGATGCGGCGTTGGCCAGTCAGGGCTTGAGCGAGAAGGATCTGAAGGTGATCAACCTCGACTTCACCGGCGCGACTGCCGCACTGGCGGCCAGGCAGATCGATGCGTCGTGGGGTAGCTCCGGCCTGGCCGCTTTGCAGACCAAGGGCCTGGCCGAATTGCCGCTGAACACCAAGGATCTGGGCGGTGCTGGCAGCGTGCAGTCGGTTCTGGTGGGCAGTGGCAAGTTTGTCGATGCGCATCCGGAGGCCGTGAGCAAACTGCTCAAGGCGCAAGAGCAGGCCGTGGAATGGCTGACCCAGGACAGCAACAAGGCTGCGTACGTGCAGTTGGTCTCGGGACTGGCGAGTTATCCACCGGTGATCCTCACCGAGGATCTGAAAGATCAGAAGTTGAGCGAGATATTCCCATCGACGCTGGATCCGGTGTTCCTTGGCAGTTTGCAGGACAAGGTGGATCTGGCGGCGCAGCAGAAGCTGATTCGCAAACCGTTCAAGGTGAATGATTGGGTGGCGCCTGAGCTGGCAGCGGCCAAGCTCTAACGTACGCTGATCGTTCCCACGCTCTGCGTGGGAACGCATCAATGGACGCTCTGCGTCCGCTTTGGGACGCGGAGCATCCCGGGCTGCATTCCCACGCAGAGCGTGGGAACGATCGCTTCAAACAGCGACGCTGATCTCTTGCTTATCCACCGCCACCAGCGTCTCGATCATCGCCCTTGCTGCCGGCGACAAGCGAAACCCGGTGCGACTGACAATCCCGCAGCGCGCATTCATGCTCTCGAGGTTCTGCGGCAGATTGCGCCAGTGCAACAACGCCAGCGAACCCTGGGCAATGTCCTCGTAAAACGCCTCCTCCGTCCCGATGCCAATGGCATTCGATTGCAGCACTACCTTCACCAGCGCCGGAAAATGCTCGGTCTCGATAGTCGGTGAGAAATCGATCCGGCCACTGAGGTTCGCCAGCAGTTTGCGGATACCCGGCGGGATCAGCGTGGTCGCCAGCGGATAGTCGAACATGTCGTTGGTCGACAGGCTTTCCTTGGCCAGCAACGGATGCCCCGGCCGGCAGAAAAACACCCCGCGCTTGGGCGTCAGCGGTTGGGTCTGGAAGTTCGGGTCAGACTCGAAATGGCGGATGTCGGCGATGAAGAATTCGATCTCCTCACGGCTCAGGGCGCGGCTGAGTTTTTCCCAGTTATCTACCTGAAAGCAGGTGCGCACTTTCGGGTGCGCATTGATGAATTGGGCCACCGCGTCAGGCACCAGTTTCACCGCTGGCGCCGGACCACAACCGAAGTGCACCTCGCCGGCATCGAGCTTGGTCATCTGTGTCACTTCCGCGCTGAGCAGCGCCGCGCCCTGCACCAGGCTGAGCGCGTGTTGCAGCACCACCTGGCCTTCGGGCGTGGGGCGCAGATCCTTGTTGCCGCGATCCACCAGCACGCAACCGAACTCTTGCTCCAGCCCTTGAATGCTGCGGCTGAACGCCGGTTGGGTGATGCCCATCGCGTCCGCCGCACGGACAAAACTGCGGTGTTCGTTGAGGGCGATGAAATAGCGCAACTGGCGAAGATCCATATGCTTTTCCGGCATCCTAAAAATAGCTCGAAGGCATTTGCGACGAGGGTTGGTAGAGGTTTTAAATGCAAGCTCTTATTCCGTCAACGAAGCATGTGAATATCTATTAGATGTAAATGGAATATAGATAGAGCGATGTTTCGCTGCCGTCCAACCGTAAGCAGTCGATGAGGGTCTACCCATGAGCAATGCCGCACTCGCTGTAAAACCCGCTGTCCACGCGCTGGAAATTCATCCGGTGGCCGGCCGAATCGGCGCCGAGATCCGTGGCGTGCACCTGTCCGGTGAGCTGGACGCCGCCACGGTCGAAGCCATTCAACAGGCACTGATTCAGTACAAAGTCGTGTTCTTCCGTGAGCAAACCCAGCTCGACGATCAGCGTCAGGAAGCCTTCGCCCATCTGCTTGGCGAGCCAGTGGCGCACCCGACCGTACCGGTGCGTGACGGCACCCGTTATCTGCTGGAACTGGACGGTGCCGAAGGCCAGCGCGCCAACTCCTGGCACACCGACGTGACCTTCGTCGACGCCTACCCGAAAGCCTCGATCCTGCGCTCGGTGGTGGCGCCGGCCTTCGGTGGCGACACCCTGTGGGCCAACACCGCTACCGCGTACAACGAACTGCCGACCGAGCTGCGTGAACTGGCAGACAAACTGGTCGCCGTGCACAGCAACGAATACGACTATGCCGGGGCCAAGCCTGACGTCTCGGCCGAGAAGCTTGAGCGCTACCGCAAGATCTTTACTTCGACCGTTTACGAAACCGAGCACCCGGTGGTCCGCGTGCACCCGATCAGCGGCGAGAAGAGCTTGCTGCTGGGGCACTTCGTCAAACGCATCAAGGGTTACTCGCAAGCGGATTCGGCGCACCTGTTCGGGTTGCTGCAGAGCCATGTGATTCGTCAGGAAAACACCGTGCGCTGGCGCTGGAGGGCCGGTGATGTGGCGATCTGGGATAACCGTTCGACGCAGCATTACGCGATTGATGACTACGGTACGCAGGATCGGATCGTGCGCCGGGTGACGCTTAAAGGTGAGGTGCCGGTGGGGGCGTCAGGGCAGCGCAGCCAGATCATCAAAGGCCCTGATATCGGCGGCGTCTGATCTGGCCCCATCGCTGGCAAGCCAGCTCCCACAGTGGAAAGTGTTGAACACAATGGATGTGTAAAACTTAAATCCTGTGGGAGCTGGCTTGCCAGCGATGCTTTTAACTACCACACGCCGATTTGAACAACCTTCTCGGCTTCCGGCTCACCATAACGAAAGCGCTGCCCTCGTAAATCAATCTCCTGATGACTGATCGTGGTCCGCCGTTTCAACCCGCGCACCCACTCGAAAAAATGCCCCGCATGTTCCTCGCGCACCGCCGCATACGCCGGGTCATCACCCAGATCACGCAACTCCTGCGGATCATTCAACAGATCAAAAAGCTGCGGTCGGAAACCGTCATACGCCAGGTATTTCCAGCGTTCGCTGCGCACCATGGTCATGCGGCAACGGTCGATCGGTTGTCCGAGTCGCTCCCGTGCCGGAGCCTGGAAGGCGTAGTCGTATTCGCTGATCGCATAGCGGCGCCAGTCTGGGTTTTTACCGTGCAGAAGCGGGATCAACGAACGCCCTTCAAGCCGATGTTCTGCCCCCGGCAATCCCAGTGCCTGAAGAAACGTCGGCAGCGCATCGATGGTTTCGGCTAACCGATCATCCACCGTTCCCCGAGTGACATCCGCCGCCGCCCGAGGGTCGCGCACGATCAGCGGCACGCCCACCGCCTGCTCCAGCAAAAACTCCTTCTCGCCCAGCCAGTGATCGCCGAGGAAGTCGCCGTGATCGCTGGTGAACACGATCAACGTGTCATCCCAGCGGCCATTGCTCTGCAGAAAATCGAAAAGTCGCCCCAACTGATCATCCACTTGCTTGATCAGGCCCATGTAGGTCGGGATTACATTCAATCGTACTGAATCGCGGGAGAAGTTGAGGCTTTCCTCATGCTGGCGAAAGGCAGTGTATACGGGGTGTTTGCTGGCTTCGGAGGGCGTCGCGCGGACCGGTTCGAGAATCGATTTCGTACTGTACAAGGCGTGGTATGGCGCCGGTACGATGTAGGGCCAGTGCGGTTTGATATACGAAAGGTGTAAACACCAGGATTTCTCACCTTGCTCGGTGATGAAGTCGATGGCTCGATTTGTAGTGTAGACAGTCTCTGAGTGTTGCTCGGGAATTCGTGCTGGCAAATGCGCATGACGCATTTGCCAGCCACTGAGGATTTCACCGTGCTCGCCTTCGGCAGCGTTGGCCCAGTCGTGCCAGGGGTTGCGGCCTTCGAAACCGTGTTCGCGCAGGTAATGGGTGTAAGGCGCTGATTCGCGTTTGTCGTCGAACAGCGGGTCGTCGGGGAAGATGCCGTCGTGACGGAAGTAGGGTTCGAAGCCGACCTCGTTGAGCACTTCGGCCTGCTCGCTGTCCGGGTTGATGGCCAGACGCTGCAAGGCATCGACATTCGCCGTGGCGTGGGTCTTGCCGACCAGCGCGGTACGAATGCCGTGAGGGCGCAGGTAATCACCGATGGTCAGTTCTTCCAGCGGCAACGGCACCGCGTTCCATGCCACTTGATGGCTGCTGACGTAGCGTCCGGTGTAGGCCGACATCCGTGACGGTCCGCAGATCGTGCCTTGGGTGTAAGCGCGGCTGAAACGCACACCGGCTTCGGCCAGGCGATCGATGTTTGGCGTGTGCAGGTGCGGGTGGCCGTAGCAGGACAGGTAATCGCGGCGCAGTTGGTCGCACATGATGTACAGCACGTTGCGCACGGGTTTTTCAGGCTGGGACATGGGGTTCACCGGTCAGAGAGACAGGCGAGGGTTTTCGCTTTCGGTGGGGGTGTTCGGCAAGTGCATTTGGGGAATGGGTTTTATGCAGTGGATGCATCGGAGTGAGTGGCGACGCCATCGCTGGCAAGCCAGCTCCCACAAGTCCCGGTTGAACACATTATTTCTGCCAGACGCACATCCTGTGGGAGCTGGCTTGCCAGCGATAGCGGTAGCTCAGACAGCCAGGTTCTCAAGTGAACACACCTCCTCATCCACCGCATCAATCTCTTTGATCTGCTCAATCATCGCCTCAGCCAACGGCGACAACCGATACCCCGCGCGACTGACAATCCCGTAGCGGGTGTACAACTCCTCCAGATCGTCCGCCAACCCTTCGATCTTCAAACACAGCAGATCACCCTTGGCCTGATGCAACGCATCGGAGTACGCGCCGACGATCCCGATCGCATCCGAACGCAGCACCACACTCAACAGGCTGGAGCTGTTTTCACACTCCACATTCGGCGTGAAATCCGGGCGACCGCTGAGGTCGACGATGACTTTGCGCAGGTTCGGCGGACGAATGCTCACCGCCAGCGGATAGCTCATCAGTTGTTCGGCGGTAACCCGCTCAAAACCTGCCAGTGGATGCCCCGCACGGCAGCAGAAATGCCATTTGCGCGGGCGTAACCGGTACGTCAGGTAATCCGGATCGGCTTCAAAGTGTCGGGTGTCGGCGACAAAGAATTCGAACTCTTCGCTGAGCAGGCGCTTGCTCAGACTCTGCCAGTCATCGACCTGGAACTGCACCCGCGCTTTTGGATAACGGCCGATGAAGCTGCCGATGGCACGCGGAATCAATCCCGCTGCCGGCGCCGGGCCGCAACCGAAGCGCAATTCTCCCGCCTCCAGGCCATTGAACTGGCTGATCTCGTTGGCCATTTGCTGCGCACCGCTGACCAGCCGCCGCGCATGTTCGAGCAGCACCTGGCCTTGCTTGGTCGGCGGCAATTCCTTGCGCCCGCGATCAACCAGCTGGCAGCCAACGCTGTGTTCCAGTGCCTGAATACTGCGACTGAACGCCGACTGCGACAGGTTCACCGCCTGCGCGCCGGCGACGAAGCTGCGTTGGTCAGCCAAGGCGATGAAGTGACGAAGTTGGCGCAAGTCGATATGCATTTTTCACATAAAAAATATCCGGGAAATGCATTGGATATGCATTACGTCGACTCCTTATAAAGGCAATCTCTTATGCAGTAAATATTTGTAAATCCATAAATAAATAACTTAAAAGAATATGCAGCGCTGACGATGTCTGTGTGTTTTTTGACCAGGAGCCGCGCCATGAGTCCGTTGAACCTCGCGTCACCCTTAACCCCACGACGGCTCAAACGCCTGCCTCTGGCCCTGTTGCTGGCAGGGAGCGCCAGCTGGACTCACAGCTACGCGGTTGAATCCGAATCCCCAGCGCCGGTGCCGGCCGGCAAGCCGGCGGCCAACAGTTCGCAACTGGAAACCGTGACGGTCACCACCCGCCGCCGTGAAGAAAGTTCGCAAGATGTGCCGACGCCCATGAGTGTGGTCAGCGGCCAGAATCTGGAGACGCAACGGGTCTACCGGATTCAGGATTTGCAGCAACTGGTGCCGAGCGTCAACGTCGCCTACATGCACGCCCGCCAGTCCAGCGTGTCGATTCGCGGCCTGGGCAACAACCCGGCCAGTGATGGTCTGGAGGGCAGCGTCGGTCTGTACATCGACAACGTCTACCTGGGGCGCCCGGGGATGGCGGTGTTCGATCTGATGGACATCGAACAGCTCGAAGTTTTGCGTGGCCCGCAGGGCACACTGTTCGGTAAAAACACCACCGCCGGGGTGATCAACATCAGCACCCGTGCGCCGACGTTTACACCTGAACGCAGCATTGAAACCTCGGTCGGCGAGGACGGTTACTTCCAGACCAAGGGCACTATTTCCGGGCCGCTCAACGATCAACTCGCCGGGCGTTTTTCCGCCTATCGCACCCGCAGCGATGGCGACATCAAGAATGAATACGACGGCCATGATCTGAACGGCGGCTCGCGCGATGGCTTCCGTGCACAGTTGCTGTTCAAGCCCAACGAAGATTTCAACCTGCGCTGGATCGGCGATTACAACGAAGAGGATTCCAGCGCCGGCACCCGCGTGCTGTACAGCACCGGGCCGACCATCAATGGCGTCAATCTTTACCAGTCGCGAGCCAATGCCGCCGGCGCGACGCTGGTCAACGGCTCGCACCGCAAGGTCAATCTGGATAACGATCAGCACGTCACCGTGCATCAGGGCGGTACCTCGGTCGAGGCCAACTGGACGCTGCCGAGCGACTTCACGCTGACCTCGATCAGCTCCTACCGCTTCTGGAATTTCACCCCGCGCAACGACGACGGCCTCAACGTGCCGGCGAGCTATAACGCCGGGGTGTCGGTGGAAGACAAACAGTATTCGCAGGAATTTCGCCTGGCCTCACCGAAGGGTGAGTTCTTCGATTACGTCGTAGGTGCGTACTACTTCGGCAACAATCTGGACAACAAATCCTTCGCCTATTACGGCCCGCAGGCGGATATCTGGAACGGCACGCCGGCCGGTGCGCTGGCCAACGTGACCAGCGTCGGCAACGGCCACATTAAGACCGACAGTTTTGCCCTGTTCGCCCAAGGCACCTGGCACCTCACCGAGCGTCTGGACTTCACCGCCGGAGTGCGCGGCACCTATGAAGAAAAAAGCGCCTGGGTCACGCGTAATGCTCCGGTTGGCGGTGCGACTGTCGCCGGTGCTGCCGCGACGGCGCGGCGTGGTCGTGCCGGCGCTTACGACTCTGGCGACTTGAATCAATACAGCTCCAGTCCGTCCGGGCTGCTCAACCTCAGCTACCGGATCACCGACGATGTGCTCGGCTACGCAACGCTGTCCCACGGCGAGAAATCCGGCGGGGTCAACCTTGCGGTCGGCTCGGCTCCGGTGGCCGGCGCCGACTCTTTGTTGATCGGCACCGAGCGCGCCAACAACGCCGAGCTGGGTTTCAAAAGCACGCTGTGGGATCACCGTCTGCAACTCAACGCCAACGTGTTCTGGACCCAGGTCAACGCCTACCAGACCAACGCCTACGACGCCGAAAACCGCGTGCAGTACCTGACCAACGCCGGTTCCGTGCGCTCGCGCGGTGTCGAATTCGAGAGCACGGTGATCCCGCTGCGCGGCCTGACCCTGAACTTCAACGGCTCCTACAACGACGTCAGCTACCTCTCGTATAAAGATGCGCCATGCCCGCCGGAAGTCAGCCAGGCGCCAGGCGCTCCGGCCTCTTGCGATCTCAGCGGCCATCAAGTGGTCGGTGCCTCGAAATGGATCGGCAACGCCAACGGCGAATACAAATGGAATCTGGATAACGGCTTCGAACCCTACGTCACCGCCAGTTATGCGTTCCGCTCGAAAGCCGTCGGCACGGTCGAGGATTCCGACTACGGCCAGATCCCGAGCTATGCGGTGGTCAACTTTTCCACCGGCCTGCGCGGCGATTTCAATCAAGGCCAGTGGGACGTCTCGCTGTGGCTGAAAAACGCCTTCGACAAAACCTATTACACGACCCTGTGGACCGGCGGCAACGGCGGCTATGAAGGCCTGCTCGGCACACCGCGAACCCTCGGCGTCACTGGCCGTTACGACTTCTGATTGACCCTTCAAGGAGCTGCATCATGTTGCCCATCAAAAGCGCTTTACCGCTGTTGTTGTCCGGCGCGGTGTTGAGTAGCGGCGCCTTCGCCGCACCCAGCGTCTACCCCACGGGCGTTACCCGTTATGACCCGGACAAAGCGTTCAATCAGTACGTGATCTTCAGCGGCGCCGACAAGCAGACGCACCTGATCGACATGAACGGCAACGAGGTGAAAACCTGGCCACAGGCGGGTTTCCCCTCGGCGATCATCGACCCGCAATTGGTTGGCGGTGAGCGTGGACACGTGTTGCTGCAACTGAGCGACAAGGATCCGGGCAAGCTCGGTTCGGCCGGCAACGGCCTGGGCAACCAGAGCGTCGGCGAACTGGACTGGAATGGCAAAGTCGTCTGGCAGTGGGGCGACAACGCACCCGGTGGTGCGGCGCAACAGCATCATGATCAGCGCCGCTTGAGCAACGGCAACACCGTGGTGCTGGCCAACAAGGTACACAAGGTCAAAGGTTTCAAAGTGCCCGAGGTGATTGACGATGCAATCTACGAAGTCGGTGCCGATGGCGCGGTGAAATGGCAATGGCTGGCCTCCGAGCACCTCAACGAGTTTGGCTTCACGGCCGAGCAATTGAAACTGGTGCGCGCCAGTGACAATCCCGATTATCTGCACATCAACAACCTCAGTCTGGTCGGGCCGAACAAGTGGTTCGATGGCGGTGACAAACGCTTCAATCCGGACAACCTGCTGATCGATTCACGCAACGCCAATTTCATCGCGATCATCGACAAGAACAGCGGCAAAGTGGTCTGGCGTCTGGGGCCGAACCTGCCGCTGATCAACCCGAAAACCGCGCAGACTCTGCCGCGCCCGGTGGATCAGTTTGTCGGTCAGCATGACGCCCATATCATCCCGGCCGGATTGCCCGGTGCGGGTAATTTGCTGGTATTCGATAACCAGGGCTCAGCGGGTTATCCGAACGTGACGCTCGGGCTGATCTCCGGCTCGCGGGTGCTGGAAATCGACCCGCTGAAAAATGAGATTGTCTGGCAGTACAGCGCGGCCAATTCGAAGCAGCCGGGCTGGGCGTTTTACAGCTCATTTATCAGCAGCGCACGGCGCTTGCCCAACGGCAATACGCTGATCGACGAAGGTATGAACGGGCGGTTTTTCCAGGTCACAGCCAAGGGTGAGAACGTCTGGGAATACGTCAGTCCCTACCTCGGCAAAGCCCCGGGTAGTGACGCAATCAGCAACTGGGTCTATCGAGCGCTGCCTGTGAGTTATGACTGGGTGCCTGCCGGAACGCCGCGCTCCGAGACGGCCGTCATTGCGCCGGCCGTTGGACTGCAGCAGACCGATGCCAGTCGTTAGTTGAAATGGAATTAATGCTCGACCGATTGGCGATAAGTTATGAGTAACTTGAACAGTGCTTATTGCAATTTCGTTTGTAAGTGGCGTGGACAATATTTGAATGTCCAACCATTCTGACTGTCGTGAGTTTCCAGGAGGAAACTTGCTCTCATCGGAAGACACTTATCCCAACGATAAAGGAAGTCGAATTATGTCGAGCATTAATGGCACTTATGTAAACGCGAACGCTGGCGCCAAACTGACGATTACCGATGGCAACGATTCCAACGGCACCTTCAGCGGTACCTTCAGCCAGGGCGGCGTCAACTATGACGTCAGCTACGGGCATTACCATTTCCAGAACAGCACCGGACAACCCACCACCATTACGTTTGTCGGTCTGAATGGTAATAGCGGGTTTCAGGCGTGGTCATTGTTTTCTCCCGATCATAATTACGCGAGAGTTCGCGCAGCCGGTTCCCGTACTAACTTTGACGGTGAAGTCGTGACGCTGGCAGGGGAGTTTGTCAAGCAGTAACTCAGTTGAAATATATAAAGGCCGGTGTACGAAAGTGCATCGGCTTTTTTATTGCTGACGATAAATTCGTCAACTATCGAATGTGTATTAATTGTCCTGCCAAACCCGGTCAGGCGAAATCGATGCGTTGCGTGAATACTTTCAATGCCTGAAAAGCATGCATTTTTTCACACATCGCTGCAGCCCTTGTGGCGCGTGGCTTTGCTGGAAATGATCAATTTACATATTCCATAAAAGCCTATGCATAACGTTAAAGATTACTTTCGGAGATAAGCGTCAAGCCCAATGATTCACCCAGCGATCTGCCGTGGGGGATTCAACAAACGGCAGCTCAGCCTTTTTGTAGAGAACGCAAAAAAGACCGCAGGGAGTGAATCAATGGGCAATGTCCAGACCGCCGCCAGCGCACAGGAATTGCTGTGGCGTCAGACGCCGAGTGGCGAATTGGTCGATCTCGGCCGACCGCATCGCGTGCCGTTGGGGCAGTTGCGTTTGCAGCGCGCGCCTAAAGGCATTCTGAGTCGCCGCGAGACGATTCTGCTCGGTGTGCTGGCGTTGGTGGTGCATGGCGTGGTGATCTACTGGATCAGCCAGAAGCCGACGCCGGTGTTGCCGATTGTGCCGCCGGAAATTCCACCGATGACCATCGAGTTTTCGCGCCCGGCACCACCCGCGCCACCGGTTGTCGAGCCACCACCGCCTGCGCCTGTGGTCGAGCCACCGCCGCCGGTAGAAGACGAACTGGCGGTAAAGCCACCACCGCCCAAACCTATTCCGAAACCCAAGCCGAAACCTGTGGCTAAACCGGTTCCGAAACCGGCGCCAAAAGCTGTTGAACAGCCACCTGCACCGCCCCAACCGGCAGCACCGGCCGCCGCCCCAGCTCCACCTGCACCACCCGCGCCAGCACCGGTGACACCGGCGTCAGCCAACGCCGCCTACCTGAAAAACCCCGCGCCGGAATATCCGTCGCTGGCTCAGCGTCGCGGCTGGGAAGGCACGGTGTTGTTGCGCGTGCATGTGCTGGCCAGCGGCAAACCGGGCGAGATTCAGATTCAGAAAAGCAGTGGCCGGCAACAACTCGACGACGCAGCGCTGAACGCCGTGAAACGTTGGAGTTTTGTCCCGGCCAAGCAGGGTGATGTCGCTCAGGACGGCTGGGTCAGCGTGCCCATCGATTTCAAGATTCATTAAACCGAAACCAAATTCGCGCTAAACGTTTACACGAGGGAACACATCATGACGTTACTGGCATCTCCACTGGAATCCATCGAAAGCGCGGTGATCTGGCTGCTGGTGGTTTTTTCCGTCGCCACCTGGGGTCTGGCACTGCTCAAGGCTGTGCAGTTCGGCCGTCTGAAAGCACAGGATCGGCGCTTTCATAAACGCTTCTGGGCGGCGTCGAGTCTGGATTCCGCTGCCGAGTTGAGCGAAACCCAACCCGGCGCAGCAGCGCGGGTGGCACAGGCCGGTTACGCGGCGATTCAGGTTGGTGAGGCGCCGCAGACGAATGATTTGAGCCAGGCGATCAACCATCAGGATCGACTGGAACGTGCCTTGCGTCAGCAGATTGTCCGCGAACGGCGTTCGCTGGAGACCGGTCTGGCGGTGGTTGCGAGTATCGGTAGTACGTCGCCGTTCATTGGTCTGTTCGGCACGGTGTGGGGAATCATGGAAGCGTTGAAAGGCATCAGCGCGGCAGGCTCGGCGAGCCTGGAAACGGTGGCGGGTCCGATCGGTGCGGCACTGGTTGCGACCGGCGTGGGTATCGCCGTCGCGGTACCGGCAGTGCTGGTTTACAACTACTTTCTGCGGCGTTTGAAACTGACCGCCGCCGATCTGGATGACTTCGCCCACGACTTCTACAGCCTGGCGCAGAAGAGTGCGTTCCGCGTGCTGATTCATCCGACGGCGCACAAGGTTGTAGCGCAAGGCAACGCGGCAAAAGTGAAGGAGGCGTCCTGATATGGCCTTCTCCACGCAAGACAGTGATGAGGTGCTCAGCGAGATCAACGTGACGCCGCTGGTGGACGTGATGCTGGTGCTGCTGGTGGTGTTTATCGTCACCGCGCCGCTGCTGACCAACGCGATACCGATCAACCTGCCGAAGACCGAAGCGGTAGCGCCGGTCGAGCAGAAAGACCCGCTGGTGGTGAGTATCGATGGCGCCGGCAAGCTGTTTATCAACAAGGATGAGATTCAGCCGGACTTGCTCGAATTCAACCTCAAGTCGGCCAAGGCGAAGGACCCGGAAGTGCGCGTGCAATTGCAGGCGGATGACGGGGTGAACTACGGGGAAGTGGCGCGGGCCATGGCCTCGATCGAGCGGGCGGGGATTACCAAGTTGTCGGTGATCACTGCGCGTTAACCGAATTTACGTTTTTCCGGGGCCGTCTCCTTGGCAGGGTGCGGCCCTTTTTTTATTTCTCGCGGGGGAGAAAAGCCCCTCACCCTAGCCCTCCCGAAACGTCGGACCGCCCAGAGGGAGAGGGAACTGACCGCGTTGTTTGGCCGCTATACATCGACATGACAAATCCAGTCGAACTCAGGATTTGAAAGGCCAGGAGATCGGCTCCCTTTCCCCTCGCCCCCATGGGGGAGAGGGCTGGGGTGAGGGGGAAAAGATTTCAAGCCATGCACAAATCTCATA
>NZ_JBYSZA010000034.1:41577-62045 GCF_058786735.1 Pseudomonas sp. FW305-7 | reverse complement strand
GCCACCACCGCCGCCATAGTTGGCGCCCGTGACGCCACCACCACCGCCGCCACCCGCCGCCGCGTTACCGGTGACCGAGACATTTTTCAGCGTGAGGACTCCGGCGTTGAAAATCCCGCCACCCATGGCGCCGGTCGCGCCGTAGCCACCATTGCCACCGTTGCCGGAGACCAGTCCCCGGGTGATCACCAGACCATCGAGTGTCACAGTGCTGGCCGAGGTGACTTCCACGACGCGGGTTTTGTACTGACCATCGAGGGTCACGTCCGCCACGCCGTCGTTGTTCAGGTCGCCATCGACAGTGATGCTCTTGTTGATCAGCAGTTCAGAGGTGAGTTGCACGGTCATGCCGGAGCTGAACGTGACGATATCGCCGTTCTGCGCCGACGCCAGGGCTGCCCGCAGCGAGCCGACGCCGGTGTTCGCATTGTTGGTGGCGGTCCACGTGGCCAGGCCCCACTGATATTCACTCATGGCCTTGGTCGACAGCACGTTGGCGCTTTCGATGGTGCCGGTGGCGATTTCCAGATCCCAATCGCCGCCCACACCGGTACGGTTGTTCGAAGCCGCCACATCACGGCCGGTCAGCTGTGCCAGAGAATCGACGAAGCTCAAGCCGCGATCGCCTTCAGCGGTGTAGCAGCCGTAGATCAGGATGTCGCCGCCGGCATTCATGTCCTTGCCGATTTCACCGAGGATCGCGCTACGTTGCGCGACGTTGTCGGCAGACAGATAGCTGTTGCCCAGCCACAGGTCGCCGGCATTGCCGTGAGCAATGATCTGCACCGAACTGACGCCCTGATGCTGACTGAGGTAATCGGCGATCTGCTGCAAACCGTCCTTGCTCGCATCGAGCTTGACCACTTGCGCGCCGGGCGCGACACCTTTGAGCAGGCTGTCGGCATCCTTGACCCGCGAATCGACGAACACCACGCTCTGGCCTGGCACTGCGAGAGGGCTGACGGCCGGGGTGGCGTCGGCCTGCCCGTGGGTGTCCTTGCTGACCGTCGGGTGATCGGCGGTGGGCGTCTTGGCCGCGTCCGCCGTGGGGTGGCTATCGGCTTGGGCTGCGGTGTCGGCCACAGTGGCGGCGACAGCGCCGTCGAACAGCATGCGCGGTTCCAGCGGCATGATCATCGGCGCCGCCAGCGTGCGTTGGCCTGCGGTTCCCTGCGCTTGCTTCTTGCTCCACCACATGTTGCTCACCCGGACTCGAACACAGTTGTTGATGCATCAATGAAAAACGCCGCGATCAACTGATCGCGGCGTCGGACTTCATACGAATGACATTGGCGGCGCTGGCTGAGCCATCGAGCCAGAAGGACAAATCGGCGTATTGCTTGAACAGATCCGGTGGCAGGATGGTGCGCCGCGACTGCAGGGCCACCTTGGTTTTGACCTTGTGCAGGCCAGCCACGCCGAGGGCCTGATCGAATTCCGGGGCGTCATAGGCCAGGTGCTCGAAATCGTGTTCGAACCATGGCTCGCCGATGAACTCGTAGACCAGCCGCAACACCCGTTCCGGGGCCTGGGTCAGCAAGTCATAGTCGATGATCAACAGCGAATCGGCCTGTTCGCCGTAATAGGCTTCCTTGAGCGCCGCCCAGGCGAAACCGACCAGACGATTGCGCTGGGCCAGGGTTTCACAGCGGCTGTAGACGGTGTTGCGCTCGACGGCATCGCCGAACAGCTTGGTGTTTTCATAGGGATTGGCGCGGTACAACCGCTCGAGACTGTCCATGACCCAGGCGACGTTGCGCACGCAAGCGATCACTTTGGCCTTGGGAAACAGGTCGTTCAGCGCCGGCAGCCGCGAGCTCCATTGCCGGTTGGTGTCGAACACCACCGGTTTGTCAGCCTTGTCGGCGTAGAAGGACTCAAACAGTCCGCGCAGTAAACGGCGGCGCATTTGAGTGTCGATGACCGCGCCGAATTCGCTGCCGGCGCTGCATTGTTCGAGGACGCTGGAAAAGAGGGAGCCGACCGGACTGGTCATGCCGGCGTGAAAGCGCGGGTTCTGCAAAAGAATCGCAGAAAGCAGGGTCGAGCCTGAGCGCGGCAAGCCGGAGATAAAGTGGAACTGCTGCAATCCCTTCACCGTAATCAAAAGTCCTTTTGTCCGACAAAGCGTAGTTCAACAAAAACCCTTCGACTAGTAGTGTTTTGATATCAATTCAGAGCAAGAATGACTAAGCAGCCAGTTTTTAATCGCGAATAAAAAGGTGAAACGATTTACTTCGCCCAAGGCTTATTCAGCCGCCGATTTCGTCACGAACAGTCGCGCTTGAACCCCGCCCGCGTGCACCTCGCCACTGGCTTGCCAAGCCTTGGGCAGCGATGGGAACTCGCCCGGATCACCGAAGGTTCCGACCAGCCAGACCCGGTCCTTGCCGGGCAATTCGGCAAGGCTGTCGAGGTAGACGTCAGCGGTTACCAGCGTGCCAAATCCGTACTCGTTCGGCCGCGTCGAATGGCCGTCTGCCGTGGGTGGCGTGTAGAGGCGCACTTGAGCGCCGGTGCGGTCGTAATAGACGTAACTCAGGTACCAGAGCATGTCACTGGTGACAATGCGGTCACCGGGCTGGAAATGCTGATTGACGTAATTCACCACATGGTCGAGCTGATCATTGCTGTCGACCGTGGCGTTGTTGTTCACGCCCACCATTTCCACCGCGATCAACGACACCAGCACCGCCAGCGCGAGCACCCGCACGCGGCTGTACAAACGGTCAATGGCCAGCGCCGCCAGCAGCGGCAGGCCCAGCGCATAAGCGGTCAGATAGCGCTCGATGAACACTGGCGTGATCCACGACACGGCAAACACCAGCACCAGCGGCAGTCCGGTGTAGAGCGCCAGCAGCACACTGCCACGGGACACGCTGCGATCACGCACCACCGCCACCGCCGCCAGCACCAGAAGCGCCAATGGCAGCGCCAGAAAAACCGGCAACGGCAGCTGCTCGCCGTCGTCCTGAATCAGCCATGACCAGACCATCGACGGCAGTGACGACAGCGTGACCGGGTCTTCCCAGCCGACATCACCACCGACTTTCAGTTGCTCCATGTGCTGCATCAGATCGAGCAGATTGGGCAGCCACGGCAGGTACAACGCGACGATCGCCAGATTCGCCAGCCACCAACTGGCACGCTGGATATGCCGGAACCGATAACCGTGCTGCACACGGATCAGCCCCAGATAAACCCAGTGGCACAGCGCCGCCAGCACGGCGAAGTAGTGGGTGTAGAACGCGGCGCTCATCAACAGCGCATAAAACACCAGATAGCGGTGGCGCTGCGGGCGGCGGATCCAGTAGACCAGCGCCAGCGTAGCCGCGATCAACAGCAACCCGAGCAGCGAATACATGCGCACTTCCTGGCTGTAGCGCACCGCCGTCGGCAACAACGCCAGCAGCACGCCGGCGATGATTGCCGCGCGGCGCGTGGCCAGTCGATCCACCAGCCACACGCCGAGGCCGACCGCTGCAATACCGGCCAACGCGCTGAGACAGCGCAGCGCAAAAATGCCGTCGCCGAACAGTTCGATCCAGCCATGCAGCAACATGAAATACAGCGGCGGATGCACATCGAACGCCGCGTGCTGCCAGATTCCGGCCAGCGAGTAACGCGCCAGCAGCAGGCTGGAGCCCTCGTCGCCCCAGATCGCCGCCGCCGTCAGGTCGTAAAAACGCACCGCCGCCGCCAGCAGCAGGATCGGCAGCAACCAGAGTTCCCTGCCCCAGCGGATCAAAGGCAAACTGCCAAACCCCGATCCCGGTGTCGCGTGCGGGTCCTGTGTGTCGCCTACCGGTGTGACTCTGTTTACCACCATCGTTGCCTCTTCGCCGCGCCGCAAGACCACGCACCCATGAGTCGAAACCTGCCCGTCACTGTAGGTCAGCCACGGGACCACCGTCGATGCCGGTTTGCGCTTTCACGACATCCGGCAACCTTGCCAATCCGCGTCTACGCTCTGGCGTGGCGAGACCTGGCCATGGCAGGTGAAGGCATCGGCACTGCCCGAATCCACGATTGGCCCGCCGACCACCAATCAAAAGGATGAGGATCTTATGGACGTTTACATGGGCACTGTTCTGACGTTTGCCTTCAACTACGCGCCCAGTGGATGGGCGCAGTGCAACGGGCAGTTGATGAACCTTTCGCAATACCAGGCGTTGTTTGCACTGCTGGGCACCACCTATGGCGGTAATGGTGTCCAGACCTTCGGACTCCCCAACCTGCAAAGCCGAATGCCGATCTGCCAGGGCAACGGCCCGGGCCTGACGCCGCGGGTGATGGGTGAAATCTCCGGCGCCGAACAAGTCACCGCGACCCTCAACAATCTGCCGAACCACACCCACACACTGGCGGGCCTCACCGCCAATACCACCGTGCAACTGGCCAACCCGGCGAGCAACCCGGTGGGCACGCCGACGGCGACCAATTCATACATGGGTGCTTCGGGCACCGGCCCGGGACTGGCCAATATCTACTCCGACGCGCAAGGCGCCTCCGCCATTCCCCTCAAAGGCGCATCGACCACCATCAGCGGCACGATCAGCCCCACCGGCAACGGCTTGCCGATGGCGATCATGAACCCGTATCTGGTGCTCAACTTCAGCATCGCCCTGCAGGGCATTTTTCCTTCGCGCAACTGACCGATCGCCGGGGGAGCCTTCTCCCCCGGCCTCCCAACTGCTGGAGCGAGACCATGCTGCAAACGGTTAAAAGCGAACATTTCGAGGCGCTGCTGGGCCGTGTCGGCACCCTGCAATTGCCCGATGGCAGTGCGCTGCAAATCCACATCGGGGAACTCGAAGAAAACCCGCTGGCGAAAATGCGCTACAGCGAGCGCATGCCGTTCTGCGTTCAATTAAACAGTCTGGAGCCGACTGAGTTTGTTGACGGCTTATGTGCCCTGGAGCTACCGGAACTGGGGCGGGTCGAAGGTATCTTCGTCTCACGGGTGCCACCGATGGGCCGGGACCCGGCGCTGGCTTACTTTCACGTCACCTTTAACTGACTCGTTTGCGTACGGGTTACTGGGGATACCAGACCAGACGTTCGGCGGCGGGATTGCTTTCTTCAACGGCAAAACCCAACGCCAGATAATGTCGGCGCGCGTGGGGATTGTTGGTCCAGACCACCGTCGCCACCGGGCAGCGAAGCTGTTGCGCGGCTTTCTGCACACCTTGCAGCACGGCGCGGCCAAAACCCTGGCCGCGCGCCTGCGGGATAAAGGCCAGATACAGCACGCGAATCTCGTTGGCGCCGAAATCGGTACTCAGCGCGCCGATGGCCGTGCCGAGCTTTTCCACCACGTAGTGCATGGCATTCGGGTAGTTGTCGCCCATACCCTGCTCCTGCACCTGAAACTGCTGGGCGACCACTTGTTGCACCCGTTCCTGCTCGCCGTCGATCCATTGCAGATCCGGCCGCGCCGTCTGATACAGGCTTTGCAGAAACGGCCCGTCCGTTGCCCGCGAAGGCCGCACCACCAACCCCTCAGCCGCCACTGCTGCGTTATCCGTCATCGCCACTCTCCGTTAGAAACCGCTTTCCCTGACCCCCAGCGCCGCCATCCGCCGCCACGCGACGCCCAACAATGACTCGCCGCTGCCCCGTAAAACCACCACACCGCGCAACGGTTGCAGCGGTGTCGCTGCTGTATCGAGCGCACTCAATCGCACGCCGTATTGCGCCTGCACGGGTTCCGCGCGTTGCTGTTGATCGCGGCGCACGGCAATCGGCCCGTGGTGATCGGAGGTCAATGCCTCCTGATCGACGTAAGCCACGCCGTTGGTGTCGATTTCATTCAGTTGCACGGCGAGCGCCGGGTGCATCGGGTCATCAGCGATGAAGCGGCCACTGGCGCCGGGCTTGACCCGCCACAACTCGGCTTCGGCCAGATAGCCGCGCAGGCGTGCGCCATCCTCGACGACCCGGGCCAATGCGTCCTTGGTCGACAGCCAGCGGCCAACCGTGAGGTTCGGCAGTAAATCCCGCACGCTGCCGGCATGCGGTGCGCGTAGCAGCAAGCGCTCGCGCTGGGCCGTCAGGCCTCGATACTCGGCGACGGCTTCGGCCAGCCGTTGCTCGACGATGCCGGCATCGGCGGCGGTTTCACTGCGACCGGCCTGACGCCGCATCAGCAACTGCTGGATCTGGATCTCGCGGCGGACAATTGCCAGTCGCGACTCAAGGTCCGGCGATTCAAGTTCGATCAGTACATCGCCCTGCGCGACTGTTGCACCGTCCTGCACTTTCACCGCTTTGACCCGCGCCGCGGTCGGCGCATGCAAGGCGCTGGCGCGCCCGGCCTCAAGCATCGTCGGCAATTCCACCGAGCTGCGCCACGGCACGATCAGCACCAGCAACAGCGCGAGTACCGCCAGACTGCTGAGCAACACCCGCGGACCATGCGCCTGCTCGCGGCGGGTCCACCACTGGCGCCACTCACGCATGATCGGCAAAAAGATGAACCACACCAGTTCCACCAGCATCAGGAAAATCCCCAACACCTTGAAGAACAGGTGATAGACCGCCAGCGCGATCCCGAAAAACAACGCCGCACGCCACAACCACGAGCCATACCCCCAGATCAGCAAACGCCGTTGCATCTTCGGCGACCAAGGCTCCGGCGCGGGTGCGCCATAGCCGAACAAGAACTCGCGCAAGCGCCAGCGACACAAGGCAAACGCGCGGCCCTGAAGGTTGTCGACTTCCCAGAAATCACTGATCAGAAAATAACCGTCAAAGCGCATGAACGGATTGAGATTGACCACCAGCGTGGTGATCCATGTTGCGCTGGCGAGCATGAACGCCGCCGTACGCCCCGGGCCATCGGGCATCAGCGACCACACCAGCAAGGCGACACACGCCAGCAGCAGCTCGGCCAGCACGCCGCCCGCCCCGATCAGCAACCGGGCGCGACGATCATTGACCCGCCAGGCATCACTGACATCGGTGTAGAACATCGGCAGCAGCACCATGAACGCCACGCCCATACTCTGCACCCGGCAACCGGCGCGTTTGGCCATAAACGCATGACCAAACTCGTGACACAGCTTGGCGAAAAACAGCGCCACCCCGAACGCCAGGGCGCCGCCGAGGCTGAACAGGTGCGGGAAGGTGCCAACAAACCGTTGCCAGTCCCGCGAGACCAGAAACACCCCCAGCGCCAACGTTGCCGGCAAACCGTAGCGCAGCAGGCGCGGACCGAAGCGTTCCAGCCACGGCCAGACGCGATTGAGAAACGCGTCCGGGCGCCATAGTGGAATGCGGAAAAACAGATATTGATGCAGCAGGATTTGCCACAGGCTCTGTTTCTGCGCCAAGGCCTTGAGCGGGTAACTGGCGCGTTGCTGATCATCCATGGCGCTGATCAAATCGTGACCGCGCAGAAACTCCAGCAACTGCTCAAGCTCGCCGTCCGCAAGCGGCAGACCCGGTTCGCGATTGGCAGCGCGCAAGACTTGTTCGGCATCGCCCAGCGACCAGTGACGCAACAGGCGCATCGCTGCCGCACCGAGTTTGAAATAGCGACCGCGCACCGGATCGGCCAGCGTCCAGCGCGGCGAGCCGTCCAATGCCGGCGCTGCGGGCGACAATTGCAGGTCGGCACGCAGGCTCGGCAGATGCATTTACAGGCCCACGCTCTGGCGCAGGCCGGCCAGTGGCCGACGCAGCAGGTACAACGCCAAAGGTGCGCGATCGCCGAAGATTTTCGCGGTACCGCGCAGGCCGATGCGCGGTGGGGCATCGGCGAAATTGGCGTCCAAGCGGTACGCAAGTTGCCCGCCGGCGGTCGGTTGCGCCTCGTAGGCCGAGCGCTCCAGCGTGGCGAGGTGGCGCTTCAGCGGATCACTGTCGAGAAACAGCGAGACTTCGGCGCCAGGGTCCAGCGCGATCGCATCGCCCACCGCCAGTTCGATGCGCAGTTCAGCCTGGTTCGGATCGGCGATTTCCATCAACCGCTCGCCGGTCTGCACCGGTTTGCCGGTCAAGCGCTCGGCATCGGCAAACACTGCGATGCCGTCGCGTTCGGCACGCACTTCACTGCGCTTGAGCAACTCGCGGGCGTAGTCGCGTTCGGCGCGTTTCTGCTCGGCGCGGGCGTCGAGCAAATCGACCCGCGAGCTCGATTCGGCATCGGCAAACGAGCGCTGGGAATTGGATTTCAGTTCCGCCTCGGCCACGCCCAATGCGCGTTCAGCGACATCGGCCTGGGCCCTGAGCGTGGTGTTTTCAAACCGCAGCAAGACGTCGCCGGTTTTTACCGTCTGATTGGGTTTGACCAGAAATTCGGCGATCACCCCGTCCAGCGGCGCTGCCACCACGCGCCCGCCCAGCGGCACCACTTCGGCCGGCGCCAGCACCGACTGGCGCACCGGGATCAGCAGTCCGAGCAATACGACGGCGACCAGCGCCACCTGCCGTTTGCGTGTCCAGCGCAGTCGCCACGGTTTGCGTGGTTGCAGCGCCAGCCAGGCATGGCTGTAGGTATCGCCCAATTGCGATAACAGCACTTGTTCGGAGGGATTCCACGGCACATCGCGGGCCAGCCATAAACCGCCGAAGACCTGACCGTCGCGATCAATCAACGGCAGCCAGAACACCTGCGCGGCAGACAGGCTGCGCCAATCGGCCTGGATCGAGTCGCTGACCATTTCTGGCGTAATCACCCGTGCCTGTTTCAACACGTCCTGCTTGAACAGCTGTGCCACGGCTTGCTCGACAAACGCCACGAACGGCGCGTTCGGCTCCACCGCGCTGACGCCCGTCACCGCTTGCACCTTGCCGGCGATCAACAGCGCCGCATGGCGAAAACCGAACAGCGACTGGCCGTCATTGACCAGGCTGTAGGCCAGTTGCGACGCATCACGGGCGGCGCGAGTCTGGCGTTCGAGGTCGAGAAACCGCGCGAACACCTGCTCGGCGGCGCCGCTCACCGGCGCGTTCACTTAAGCTCCGGGAAACGCGCCGTGCCGCTCATGCCGGCCAGCAAGCCTTTGGCTTCGGGAAGTGTTGCGACTAGCAACAGTGTCTGACTGCCCTCATCGATTCGCGCGCCCAGGCGTTTAACCGTAGCATCGATCGGCTGGCCGGTTTCATCAGGGACGAAGCTGAAGGTCTGGCCGGGCTTGAGCCGAGCCATCCAGCGCGACGGCACCAGCAGATGAATTTCCAGGGTGCGGTTATCGACGACATCGAGCAGCGGCGCGCCGGCCGGTACGCTTTCGTAGCGCTGAACCTTGCGCTCCACCACTTGCCCATCGAACGGCGCGATCACGCTGCAGCGTTTGACCTGCACCTGATAAACCTGAGATTGCGCCTGGGTCTCGCTGACCTTGGCCTCGGCCCGCGCCACTTCGAAGCGGCCAACAGAATTGAGCGCGGCCAGTTGCTTGTTGTGCGCCAGCTCTTCACCGGCACCACGATTGGCGGCCTGCGCGGCATTGAGCTGGGCCTGATAGGCCGAGCAATCGAATCGCGCCAGGGTGTCGCCCTTCTTGAACGACTCGCCCTCGCTGAACGGCAACTCGACAATCCGCCCCGACAACTCACTGGCCAGCGTCGCCTGATCGCGAGCGCGCAACACACCCCGCGCCTCAGTGCTCGCGGCAACTGCGCCAGTCGCTGCGCTATCCAGCAGCGGATCGTCTGGCCCGGGCGTTTGCGCCTGAACTGTGCACGTTAAGAAGGTCAATCCGATAACCCAACCACGACAACGCGACATAACCGCTACTCCCTGACGGATGTGCGGAGTCTACGACAGCGGGGGTTAGCGTCAAGCGAAAGGCCATCACTCCATGGAAATGTAATGTTTCAAAAGAGAGGGCTGCTCCATAGTTGTTTAAAAAAGGTAGGCAAACCTCCGACTTCCTACATGAGTTGAGGACACTACCAATTGCTCATTACGAAAATGGTGATAGACAAGCTACCTACGAGAATAAACGCAGGCCAAATGTACCTTTCTCTGCAACAACCTCTAATACAGAAGCCCTTAAATGGCTTGACCCCGGTTGGTATTAGCAACCAAAACTGGCGAGCCGGTGCTGGAGGTAAACCAGCGGAGTGAGCCTGCAATTATTTGGTGGTTGACCTGCATGACGCGCTCAATCTAGGATTGCCTTACTCAACCCCGTACGTAGCGATTCAGTTCGCTGGCAGTTGGGGATGAAAAAACCGGCCTAGGCCGGTTTTTTCGTTTCTGAGGATTTTTTGTGCGTACCGCATTTTTCGTTGATGGCTACAACCTGTTTTACGGCTTGCTCGCTGGTACACCCTATAAATGGCTGAACCTGCACAGCCTGCTGACGCACATAGCCTTCATCGAAAACCCTCAAAGCTCAATCGTATCGATTGACTATTTCACTTCTCCAATCAAACCCCAGTTGGCAACCCGTGGCCGCGTTTCCAAAGAGGCTCAGGATGCATACGTGAGGGCTTTGCGTGCCAGCAAGGTCGCCGTGCATTTCGGAAGACATCAATTAGAGCCAGCCAAAGCGCCAAGGTTTGTAGATAAAAACACCCACGCGTCACGTCAGGACAAAGTCGATATCTGGAAGCTGGAAGAAAAAGAAACCGATGTTCATATAGCAATCAGCATGTATCGCACTGCGAGCCGACAAACAATGCTCGAAGGTGCCGAGAGTATTGATCAGATCATTCTGGTTTCCAGTGATACCGATATGACCCCTGCACTGAAGGCGCTTCGAACAGATTTTCCCGCCCTGATCATTGGAGTGATCCTTCCTTATCGGACGGGTTCCGTTCGCCCTCCTCCAGGTTCTTTGAAAGATAACTCGCACTGGTTGAGACGCGTTATTTCCAATGAAGAACTGCGACTTCATCAATTTCCAAACCGTGTGGCTACGCACAAAAAACCAGTGATCAAACCGGATTATTGGTAACCATTTTATCGATTGGATAAACAGACTCCCAACCCCCACCCAACGCCCGGTACAAGCCAACCATCGCCAGCGAAACCCCGGTCGAACTCTCCACCCACTGTTCCTGCGTCGCCAGCAACGCGCCTTGCACGGTGAGGACGTTGACGAAGTCGACCACGCCTTCGACGTATTGCTGTTGCGCGGTGCGCAGGGCGATCTGGTTCTGGCGTACGGCTTCGGCGAGGCTGCCTGCGCGGCGCTGGCTGGCGTTGTAGGCGGTCAGTTGATCGTCGATTTCATGCCAGGCGCGCAGCACGGTTTGCTGGTAGCCGATGGCGGCTTCCTGTTGCTGGGCTTCGCGCAGTTGCAGCATGCCGCGCAGGCGGCCGCCGTCGAACAGTGGCAAGCTGAATTGCGGGCCGATGCCGAAAGCACGCGCCCCCCACGAGCCGAAATCACTGAGTTGCATGGCTTGCGAACTGAGGTTGCCGGACAGGGTGATGCGCGGATAGAAATCCCCCTTGGCCACGCCGATGTTGGCGGTCGCCGCGTGCAGGCGCGCCTCAGCCTGGCGGATGTCCGGACGCCGTTCCGCCAGTTGCGACGGCAGGCCGATAGCAACTTGCAGCGGCGACTGCGGCACTGCGGCGTCTGTGGATAACTGTTTGGCCAAGGCCTGCGGTGGCTCGCCCATCAACAGGCTGATCGCGTTGATCAGCTGTGCTTGCCGTTGTTCCAGCGCAGGCAATCGCGACTCGATGGCGGCGACTTGCGCGGCGGCTTCGGCGACGTCGAGATCGGTCGCCACGCCGTCGTTCAGACGCAATTGCGAGAGTTTCAGGCTGTGCCGCGCCACGTCGAGGTTTTGCTCGGTGACGGCGCGGGTGTTCTGCACGCCACGCAACTGAATGTAGTTTTGCGCGGTGTCGGCAAGCACTGCCAGCAGCACACCGCGACGGTCGTTTTCGGCGACTTCGAGGTTAGCGTCGGCGGCTTCGGTTTCGCGGCGCACACGGCCCCAGAAATCCAGCTCCCAGGACGCAGAGAAACCGCCGTCCCACAGGTTGAACGCGGAATCGCCATTGTGCCCGGAGGGGTCGTTCAGGCCTTTGCCGCTGTTGCGTTCGCGGGCGTAGCTGCCGGTAGCGGCGGTGCTCGGGTAGCGGTCGGCGCTGATCACCTGGCGTGCAGCGCGACTTTGTTGCAAGCGGCTGCTGGCCAGTTGCAGGTCGAGGTTGCTGCGCACGGCGCGTTGAGTCAGGGCCGAAAGTTGCGGGTCGTTGAAGACTTCCCACCAGCGTTCATTCAGGGGTTCGCTGACGGCTTGGCTTGGGGCGGATTTGCTCGGGTTGGCCCAGTCGGCTATTTGTGTGGCTTCGGGTTTCTGGAAGTCGGGGCCGACGGTACAGGCGGTGAGGCTTGCCATGAGCAAGGCACTCAAGGTGAGTGGCTGCAAATGGCCTAATCGCTGGCAAGCCAGCTCCCACAGGGATTGCGCAGGTTGACCGAATTGTTTCGTCCCAACGGTGGACCTTGTGGGAGCTGGCTTGCCAGCGATGGCGTCAGTCGATTCAACACTTTTCATCGCTGAGTCACCTCACGCACCGACGTCGCCGAACTGCGGGTATCGATACTCGCCTCCACCGACATCCCCACCCGCAAACGCTCGGCCAGCGGCTGACCCGGCGTCAGCACAATCTTCACCGGAATCCGCTGCACCACCTTGGTGAAGTTGCCGGTGGCGTTATCCGGCTTCACCGCCGCAAAGGTCACTCCAGTCGCCGGAGCAATACTTTCGACGCGACCGTTCAGGGCCTCGCCGCCGAGGCTGTCGACGCGCACTTGCACTTGCTGCCCTGGCTGCACGTCCGTCAGTTGGGTTTCCTGAAAATTGCCGACCACGTAGGCCTGCTTCAATGGCACCACCGCCAGCAGCTTGCTGCCCGGCGTCACATACGCACCGACCCGCACCGCACGCTCGCCGACCATACCGTCCTGCGGCGCAGTGATGCGCGTGTAAGAGAGTTCGAAACTGGCGATTTCCAGCGCGGCCTGGGCGTGTTTCAACGTGCCTTCAGCGGCATCACGCTGGGCAGTGAGAATGTCGACCTGCTTGCGCTCGGCCGCCAGTTTCGCCGTGGCCGTGTCGAGACGTGCCGTGGCCTGATCGATACGCGTGCGCGCCTGTTGCGCGTTCTGCACGGTACCGGCACCCACGCCGGCGAGATGGTTGTAGCGGTTCAGCTCCTGTTGGGCGAAGGCCATTTCGGCCTTGGCCGACACCACCGAAGCCTGCGCCTGCGCGATCACCGAAGCCTGGCGCTCCAGCGTTGCCTTGGCATTTTGCAGTTGTGCCCTCGCAACCAGCGTTTGTGCATCGGCGGCTTCAGCGGCGGCACGTAGATCTCGATCATCGATCAGCGCCAGCAACTGCCCGGCCTTCACTTGCTGGTTATCCTCCACCAGCACTTCCTTGATGAATCCGGCCACACGCGGCACCACCAAAGTGAAATCAGCGGAAACGAACGCATCATTGGTGTTTTGCTGAGTACGTTTGCCAAACAGGCCCGGCACTGCCAGATACAGCAGCACACCTACCGCCAGTGCAGCCGCCACGGCGACCGCGAGTTTTTGCTTTGCTTGATTCGTCATAAAAACCTTCATTGTTCAGTACCGCAATCAGGTCGGCGCGCGCGGCGGAAAGATCCGCGTCGGCAGCCAGAAAATCAGCAGGATCAGCGCCACTGCGACGCCAGCCATGCACAGATAAAGATCGGAAGAAGTCAGCACCACGGCCTGTTCATGCAGGCGATGGGCAAGGCCCGGATCGCTGTGATCGGCCAGTGGCGAGTTGCCGAGGCTGTCGACCAACATGGTCGAGTGAAAATGCAGACGGGCCGTGGTCAGCGCCTCGATCACCCCGGTTGCCACCACCGCCGCGAGGCCTTTCACGCTGTTGAACCACGCCGAGGCGAACGGTCCATCCACTGGCTGGATGCTGCCGGTCGAAAGCATCAATAGCGGCAACACTGACATCGGCTGGCCGAAGATCTGCAGCCATTGCAGAACGTAGAAATTGTCGCGAATCCACTCCGAGGTCAGCAGCGATCCGCCGAGACAGGACAGCGTCAGCATGCTCAAACCGACCCCCAGCACCCAGCGACAATCGACCCAACGCAGGTTGCACAGCGCCGCCACCAGCGGCAGCGCGATCAACTGCGGCAGCGCCGCAATCAGCATGATCGGTGCGGTCTGCACCGGGCGATAACCCTGTACTTGCGCCAGATAGCTCGACGGAATCAACACCACCGCCTGCAACACCACCAACACCCCGGCCAGAGTCATCAGCGCGAACGACAGGTTGCGGATACCGAGCATCTGCAACTTGAAAAACGGAACCGGCTGCGACCACTCGTTGATCAGAAACGCCACCAGCAGCAGCGATCCCGAACCGAGCAACGCGCAGATCAGGTTCGACTCGAACCAGTCCAGCCGATTGCCTTGCAACAGGCCGATCACCAGCATGCAGATCGCCGGAAACCCCAGCAGCAGGCCTTTCCAGTTGAACGCTTTGAGGCGCTCAAGGCGCAGCGGATCCTGCGGGATGCCGTAAGCGACCATGATCATGGCGATCAGGCACGGCACGATGATTTGCCAGAACGTCCATTGCCAACCGACATATTCGGTCCACAACCCGGCCAGCGGCGTGCCGAGCCCCGGACCAAAGGTTGCGGTGAGCGCGTAACCGGCCAGGCCATAAAGTTTGAAGTTGGGCGGCAGAAAGCGCAGGGCGACGGTCATCAGCATCGGCGGCAACGCACCACCGGCCAGGCCTTGCAGAATGCGCATCAGCAGCAGGCTTTCGTAGTTCGGGGCGAATGGGCAGAGCACGCCGAGCAGCGTGAACAGACTGATCGCGCAGAGGGTGAAACGGCGCAGCGAAAAGGTCACCGAACACCACGGCGCAAACGCCATGGCCGCCACTGAGGTGGCGGTGTAACTGGCGACCAGCCAGGTGCCTTCGTCGTAGCCGATGTTCAGCGCGCCGCGAATATCGGCCAGGGCGACCTTGGTCACCATCTCGTTGAGGCCCGACACCAGCACCGCCAGCAGCACGCCAACCAGGCCGATGATGATCCGCGCCCCGAACGCCGGTGGCGTCACCGCCGTGGCCGGGCTGGCCGCGGCGATGGGCGCCGTGACCGTCAGGGATGTCATGAAATAACTACTCCGGGGGGAAAAATACCGGAGCATCTTAGTCGGGCTTTGTACTGACGAAAATTGACTTATTGGCAGCTTATAAGTGCGTCAGACGCAATAATTAACCCCTGTAGGAGTGAGCCTGCTCGCGATAGCTCTGTGTCAGTCGACGCATGTATTGAATGACACACCGTCATCGCGAGCAGGCTCACTCCTACAGGGGGGGGTTGTGTGATTTTCGGGATCAGGGCTGGGCAGCCAGCCAGGTTTCGTCGCAGCAAGTCTTCAGGGTTTCGCGCAGCCAGCGGTGCGCCGGGTCCTTGTCGAAGCGCGGGTGCCAGGCCTGGGTCAGCATCATGGTCGGCAACGGGATCGGCAGGTTGAACGAGCGCAGCTTCAATCCCAACCGTCGCACGCTGAGCAGCGCTTCCTTGGGTACCGGCAAAATCAGGTCGGAATCGGGCAAGGCAAACATCGCCGCGTGGAAACTCGGCGCGATCACCGCCACCCGCCGCTCCAGCCCCAACGCATTCAGCGCGGTATCAATCGGGCCGCGGGCAATACCCCGGCGCGACATGCTGATATGGGAAAACCCGGCATAGCGCTCGGCGGTAATTTCGCCGTCGAGCAGCGGATGATCTTCACGCACCAGACCGACGAAATGCGTGGAAAACAGGTTCTGCACTTTGACTTCTGGAGTGACTGGGCGGGTGTTGCTGACACTCAGATCGATACGCCCTTCGCGTAGCGCTTCGTCGTCACCGTCGCCCTCCGGGACGAAGCGCAATTCGCAGTGCGGGGCCTGCTGGTCGAGGGTGTCGAACAGCTTGCCGCCATACACGCCGATAAAAAAGTCGTTGGCGCGGATGCTGAAGCGGCGGCGCAAAGTGCTCAGATCGACGTCGTCCGCCGAGCGAAACAGCAGCGCCGCCTGCTCGACCACATCGCGCACCTGTTCACGCAGCTCCAGGGCCTTGGGCGTTGGCACCAGCCCCCGGCCGGCGCGCACCAGAATCGGATCGCCGATGGCTTCGCGGATGCGCGTCAGGGTGCGGCTCATCGCCGCCGGACTGAGGTTCATCCGCCGTGCAGCGCCGACAACGCTGCCCTCGTCGAGCAGGGCGTCGAGGGCGACCAGAAGGTTCATGTCCGGGAGTTGCATGCTGAGCACTCGTGGCTGATCTGGATTGATCTACACGCAATGCTAGCAAACATCCTTCAAACTCTGCGTTGGGTTATCGGATGCCATCGCTGGCAAGCCAGCTCCCACAGGGATTGCAGGTGTTTACACAATTTATGTTCACCTTGAAAACTGTGGGAGCTGGCTTGCCAGCGATGAGGCCAGTTCAGGCACTGCATGCTCAGCGCTGCATGCCCCAGCGCTTCACCGTGACCCGCTCCAGCGTGTCGAACACCAGATTCTCCACCAGCAAGCCGATCAGGATCACCACGGCCAGCCCGGCAAACACCTTGTCGGTGTACAGCTCATTGCGGTTCTGGAAGATGTACCAACCCAAACCGCCCTTGCCGCTGGTTGCACCGAACACCAACTCAGCCGCGATCAACGTACGCCAGGCAAACGCCCAGCCGATTTTCAGCCCGGCGAGAATCGACGGCAAAGCCGCCGGAATCAGGATGAACAGCACAAAACGCATGCCCTTCAGCCCGTAGTTGCGCCCGGCCATGCGCAGGGTTTCCGACACGCCGAGAAACCCGGCGTAGGTGTTCAGCGCCAGCGCCCACAGCACCGAATGCACCAGCACGAAAATCAGACTGTTCTGCCCCAACCCAAACCACAACAGAGCCAGCGGCAGCAAGGCAATCGCCGGCAGCGGATTGAACATCGAAGTCAGCGTGCTCAGCAGATCCCGTCCAAACTGAGTCGACACCGCCAGTGTGGTCAGGGCAAACGCCAGCACGATACCGATCAGATAGCCCTTGAGCAGCACCACCAAGGATATCCACACCTTGCCCAGCAACTCGCCGCTGAGCAGACCGTCGTACAGCGCATGGCTGGTCTGCACAAAGCTTGGCAGCAGCAAATCGTTGTTCTGCACCCGGGCGACGATTTCCCAGATGACCGCGAGCAAAATCAGAATCAGGCTTTTGCGCAGCCAACCCTGTTGCCACAGCCGCTGGCTCAGCGGTAATTCGCGCTCCACCGGCACGCTGGTCAGCGGCTCGAGCACGGTTTCGAATTCTTCACGTACAGATGATGAATGGCTCATCGGGCTATCCTCCAGGCCGCTCAATAAGCGATGCGAATGTCGTTGAAGTCGTGGTCCAGTTCGGTTTCCGGCGACTGCCCTTCATCGAACAACAGCCGATGAATGCGCCGCGCCGACTCTTGAAACGCTACACCGCCAAGACTTTGCAGGTTGTATTGATGGCTGTGCACTTCGGCCCTCACCCGCCCCGGATGCGGCGACAACAGCAGGATGCGATTGCCGATCACCAGCGCCTCCTCAATCGAGTGGGTGACGAACAGCAAGGTGAAGCGCACTTCTTCCCAGAGCAGCAGCAACTCCTCCTGCATCTTGCGCCGGGTCAGCGCATCCAGTGCGGCGAACGGCTCGTCCATCAGGAGGATTTTCGGCTGCATCGCCAACGCCCGGGCAATCGCCACCCGCGCCTTCATGCCGCCGGACAAGGTATGCGGATAAGCATCGGCGAACGCCGCCAGACCGACCTTTTCCAGATAGTGCAGCGCGCGTTCTTCGGCCTCTTTTTTCTTCAGGGTTTTTGAGGCCAGCAGCGGGAACATCACGTTCTGTTTGACGGTTTTCCACGGTGGCAGTTGATCGAATTCCTGAAACACCACAATCCGGTCCGGCCCCGGCGCGTCGACGCGCTGGCCTAGCAGACGGATCTCGCCGTCGCAGGGCTGGATGAACCCGGCGACGGCCTTGAGCAAAGTGGATTTACCGCAGCCGGACGGGCCGAGCAGCACGAAGCGATCCTGCTGATCGACTTCAAAACTGACCTGGTGAGTCGCCCGCACCACCCGTTGCGGCGTGCGGTATTCGAGACTGACTTGATCGACCGCCAGCAACGCTTGCGTGCTGGCGACCGGGTTGCTGGCCGCGTGGCCTGGCAAAGGGGCGTTCATGTCGGTCAGCTCCCTTGCAGCGGTTTGGCGTCTTGGAAGAAGTAGTCCTTCCACGATTCAGGTTTGTTCTTGATCGCGCCGACGCGGTAGAGGAATTCGGCCAGCGGATAGGTATTTTTCGGCGTGACGCTGAATTCGAACTGCGGGTTGTCGATGATTTTCAGCAGTTCGGCGCGGTCGATCTTGGCTTTGGTCACGCGGATATATGTGTCCGCTGCCGCGCCTTTATCGTTCTGCGCAAATTGCGCCGCTTCGGTCAGGGCCTCGACGAAGGCCTTATAGGTCTTCGGGTTGTCGTTGCGGAATTTCTCGGTGGCGAACAGCACGGTTGGCGAGTTCGGGCCGAGGATGTCGTAGGAGTTGAGCACCACATGCACATTCGGGTTCTGCAGTGCCTGATCCTGGAACGGCGGATTGGAGAAATGTCCGGTCAGCTCGGTACCGCCGGCGATTAGCGCCGCCGTCGCGTCCGGGTGCGGAACCGCGATGGTGTACTTGTCGAGGCGATTGAATTCCTTATCGCCCCATTGCTTGGCCGCCGCGTATTGCAGGAAGCGCGACTGCACCGACACCCCCACCGCCGGCACAGCAATGCGATCCTTCTCGGTGAAATCGGCGATGGTTTTGACCTTGGGATTGTTACTCACCAGGTAGTAAGGGAAGTTGCCCAGCGAGGCCACGGCTTTGACGTTCTGCTTGCCATGGGTGCGATCCCAGATAGTCAGCAACGGGCCGACACCGGCGCCGGCAATGTCAATCGAGCCGGAGAGCAGCGCGTCGTTGACCGCCGCGCCGCCCGAGAGCTGCGTCCAGTCGACCTTGATGTCGAGGCCTTCCTGCTTGCCGTACTTCTCGATCAGGCCCTGATCACGCACCACGTTGAGCAATAAATAGACAATGCCGAACTGTTCGGCGATACGGATTTCACCTTCGGCGTGGGCCACGGTCGGCGCCACCAGGCTGCCGGCGATCAGACTGAAACCGAGGCCAATGGCGGCGGCCAGCGGTGCAAATGGAAGACGTTTGGACATGATCGAATCTCCGGCAAATCAGAAAGGCGCGTCGCCCTGGATGGTGGTGCGATACAGCTTGCGGCGCAGGTGCGCGGGGCAGCCGGCGGCGAGGTGGATCAGCGAACGGTTGTCCCAGAACACCATGTCGTGGGGCTGCCACTGATGGCGGTAGATGTTTTGCGGCAGCACGCTATGGGCGTAGAGCTCGGCGAGCAGTTGTTGGCTTTCGTCTGCCGGCAGGCCGACGATGCGCGTGGTGAAGCCTTCACTGACGAACAAAGCCTTGCGGCCGTTTTCCGGATGGGTACGGACGATCGGGTGCACCACTTCGGCGACCTGGGCCAATTGCTCCGGAGTCAGGGTCGGGCGCCAGTTGCCTTCGAATTTGGTCTCGCTGTAACGCGCGGTGTAGGAATGCGCGGCCGAGCGCCCTTCAACGGCTTTGCGCAGCGCTTCAGGCAGGTTGTCCCAAGCTTTGTGCATGTCGGCGAACAAGGTGTCGCCACCCTCCGAGGGCAGCTCCTGCGCGTGGAGCATCGAGCCGAGGCTTGGCAGCTCTTTATAGGAGAGGTCGGAGTGCCAGAACTTACCGGCATCGCCGAGGCCAATGTTCTGGCCGTTCTCGACGATGTTGGAAACGATGAGAATTTCCGGGTGGTTGACCAGCAGGAACTGCTTGAGCACGTGGATCTGCAACACGCCGAAGCGGCGGCTGAAATCGATCTGCTGTTGCGGGGTGATGCGTTGGTCACGGAACACCACGACGTGATGATCCAGGTGCGCGCGGTGAATGCGGGCGAAGTCCTGGTCGTTGACCGGACGGGTCAGGTCCAGGCCGACGATTTCGGCACCGACGGCACCGCTGAACGGACGAATTTCAAAGGTTTGCGGCGCGGCGGTCGCGGCGCTTGGGGTGGCAGTAGCTGCGGACATCTTTCAATCTCCCACGCACGGCACGCTCACAGGCGCGCTCGTCGATCAGACACTCACGCGGATTGCGTGTTGGTTCAGGTCGTGCGGCGCGCCGATTGGTCGGCAGGTACGCAGGGGAGTGACTTTATAGATATAAGAATTGGAAATTAAATACCGTTAATGAATAACGATATGGCGGTTGGTGAGGAATGGACTGGATGGTGAGTGACGGTTTTTGTCACTTCTGGGCGTAATGTGGCGATTTCACTGATGCCATCGCTGGCAAGCCAGCTCCCACAGGGTTTTCGGTTGGAACACGATTGTGTGCTCGACATCGGAACC
>NZ_JBYSZA010000034.1:0-41567 GCF_058786735.1 Pseudomonas sp. FW305-7 | reverse complement strand
AGCTCCCACAGGTTCCGATGTCGAGCACACAATCGTGTTCCAACCGAAAACCCTGTGGGAGCTGGCTTGCCAGCGATGAGGCCAGTAAGGCCACTGAAGATTTAGCGTTCGTGCAGTGCCTCGGCCCGCGCGCGGATGATCGGTTTGAGCAGATAACTCAACACCGACTTCTTGCCAGTGATGATATCCACCGACGCGACCATCCCCGGAATGATCAGCAACGGCTTCTCATCGGTGCCCAAGTGGCTGCGCTCGGTGCGGACCTTGATCATGTAGTAGGTGGTTTTCTTGTCTTCGTCGGTGATGGTGTCAGCGCCGATCTGCTCCAGCTGGGCCTTCAGCCCGCCGTAAATGGTGTAGTCATAGGCAGTGAATTTGACGATGGCTTCCTGCCCCGGATGCAGGAACGCGATGTCTTGCGGACGAATCTTCGCTTCGACGAGCAAGGTGTCATCCAGCGGGACGATTTCGACCATGTCACTACCCGGCTGGATCACGCCACCGATGGTGTTGACCAGCAACTTGTTGACGATGCCGCGCACTGGCGAGGTGACCAGCGTACGGCTGACACGGTCTTCCAGTGCCTTGCCGGTGGCCTGGGCCTTGTTCAGGTCGGTGCGGGCTTCGTTGAGTTGTGTCAGCGCTTCACTGCGGAATTTGCCACGGGTTTCGTCGATCTTGCGCTGCACTTCCTTGATCGCCGATTCGGCGCGGGGAATCGCCAGCGTAGTAGCGTCGAGCTGACCACGGGTTTCCACTTCGGCACGCTTGAGGCGCAGCACCTCTACCGGGGACACCGCGCCCTGCGCCACCAACGGCTCGGACATGTTGATTTCCTGGCGTTGCAGGCCGAGTTGCTGGCGGTATTGCGCCTGTTTGGAGGTGAACTCGCGCAGCTCTTGCTGACGCTGGATCAACTGCTCCTGCAAGCCGCCAATCTCGTCGTGCAGTTGCTGGCGGCGGCTGATGTAGAGGGATTCTTCGCTATTCGCCTGACCCGGCACGGCTTTGAGCACGTCCTCGGGGAACGCCAGCGGACGGTCATCGACCTCGGCGCTCAGCCGCTCGACGCGCAGCAACATCGACAGCCGATCGGCCTCGGTTTCGCCGACGTTGGAAGCGAATCGCGTGTCATCCAGACGAATCAGCGGTGCGCCGGCTTCGACGATCTGACCTTCCTTGACGAACAGTTCGGAGACGATCCCGCCCTCGAGGTTCTGGATTTTCTGAATTTTCGACGAAGGAATCGCCTTGCCGTCGCCCTTGGTCACTTCGTCGATCACGGCGAAGTTGGCCCAGAGCAGCAGAAACACGAAGAAGCCGATGATCGCCCAGATCGTCAAGCGCACGACGCGCGGGGCGTCTTCGATCAGCGCTTTGTTGACCTCCGGCAGCGGCTGACCCTGCAAGGATGCAGAGCCTTTGAAGTAGCGACGGATCGAATCCTTGAAACCCGACTTAAGCAACACTGATCTGCCCCTTCTTCAACGCTTCCATCACGGCGGCTTTCGGGCCATCGGCGAGAATTTGTCCACGGTCGATCACCAGCAGGCGATCCACCAGCGACAACAGAGATGCCCGGTGCGTCACCAGCACCACGGTCTTGTTTTCAATCACGGCGGCGAGGCGTTGCTTGAGGCGTTCTTCACCGGTGTTGTCCATGGCGCTGGTCGGCTCGTCCATCAGCAGGATCGGCGGATTGAGCAGCAGCGCCCGGGCCAGTGCAACGTTCTGCCGTTGACCGCCGGAGAGGTTCTGCCCGCGCTCACCCACTTGCAGCTCATAACCTTGCGGGTGCAGACGGGCGAATTCATGGACACCGGCCAGTTCGGCGGCTTGCAGGACAAGCTCGTCTTCTACATAACGCGCACCGGAGACGAGGTTGTCGCGCAGGGTGCCGGCGAGCAGCTGGATGTCCTGCGGCACGTAGCCGATGTTGTAGCGCAGTTCGCTGACGTCGATCTGGCGGATATCCACGCCGTCGACCAGCAACGCGCCGTCGTCCGGCTGATACAGGCCGACCAGCAGCTTGGCCAGCGAGCTTTTGCCCGAACCGCTGCGGCCGATGATGCCGATCTTCTCGCCGGGACGGATCACCAGGTTGATGTTCTTCAGCGCCGGATTCTGTTGTTCCGGGTAGGTGAAGTTGAGCTGGCGGCATTCGATGGCGCCTTGCAGCACCTTGCGGCTCAGCGGGCGCTCTTCGAAGTTGCGCTCCTGCGGCAGCTCCATCATCTGGTCGACCGAGGTCATGGTCACGCGGGCTTGCTGGTAACGGGTCAGCAGACCGGACAGCGACGCCAGCGGACTCAGTGCACGACCGCTGAGCATGTAGCAGGCAATCAGGCCGCCCATGCTCAAGTGGCCATCGATGATCTGGTACACGCCGAAGACGATCATGATCACCCCGGCCAGTTGCTGGATCAGCAGGGTAATGTTCATCGCCAGACCGGAGAGCATTTTCACCCGCAGTTCGAGGCGGCTGAGGGTGCCGATGGTCTGTTCCCACTGGTATTGGCGTTCGCTTTCGGCGTTGTTGACCTTGACCGCGTCGAGACCGGCGAGGGTTTCGATCAGGCTCGACTGACGCTCGGCACCGAGGGCCATGGTGCGTTCCATGGTGGCCACCAGCGGCTTCTGCAACGCGTAGCCGATCAGCAGCGCAATCGGGAACGCCAGCACCGGAATCCACACCAGATGCCCGCCGAGAATGGCGATGACAATAAAGATGAGGATGGTGAACGGCAGATCAATCAGGCTGGTCAGGGTCAGCGAGGCGAGGAAGTCGCGCAGGCTCTGAAACTCATGGATGTTCTGGGCGAAGCTGCCGACCCGCGCCGGGCGGTATTTCATCGCCATGCCGACGATGCGCTCGAACAGCGTGGCCGAGATGATCAGGTCGGTTTTCTTCCCGGCCAGATCCAGGCACAGGCTGCGCAGGCTTTTGAGGATCAGGTCGAAGATGTACGCACCCGTGATGCCCAGGGCGAGTACCCACAGGGTCGCCTCAGCCTGGTTCGGCACCACGCGGTCGTAGACGTTCATCACGAACAGCGGCGCGGCCATGGCGATGATGTTGATCAGGAAACTGGCGGCGATGGCGTCGGCGTACAGCCAGCGCGAACGCTTGAGAGTGTCGCGGAACCACGAGCGGGCACGCGGAATCAGCGTGCCGTGGTTGACGTCGAATTTGTGTTGCGGCTGGGCGAAGAAGACTTTGCCGGTGTAATCGTCGGCCAGCAGTTCGCGGCTGACCACGGACTCGCCACCATCGCTTTCGCTGAGCAGCACCCGCGCTTCGTTATCACCCTGCCAGCCGAGCAGGACGGCACTGCGACCATCCTTGAGCAGCAACAGCGCCGGCATCGCAATCGGCGGAATCTCCTCCAGCTTGCGCTGCAGCACCCGACCTTGCAGGCCGGCGCGAGCCGCCGCGCGGGGCAGCAACTCGACACTCAAACGTTGTTTGGGCAGCGGCAGGCCGGTGGTCAGCATCGCCGCGCTGGCGGGCTTCTGGTGCAGCATGCAAAGGGCGAGCAGACCGTCCAGTAACGGATCGTCGTGCAACGCGCGTGGATCATGACTGAGTTGAACTCGACTGACTTCTGATTCCACGCTCGACACTCTTTGACAGTTGAAAAGGGATAACTCAATTCATCCCAGGCAGCTGGACCTTGGGCTTCACGTCGTTTTGCACAACGGATGCCAACGGTGCGACCACTCCCTGGCTTCTGAGCAACTCGCCCATGGTCGCCTTGATTCGATACTGAGTAAATAACTGAATGTTTTTGATTTCCGCCAGACGCCGCGAAGCGGTGAACAACTCGTTTTCGCTGTCGAGCAAATCGAGCAGGGTTCGCTCGCCGAGGCTGAACTGGCGCTGGTACGCGGTGCGCACCGAGGTGCTGTGATCGACGTACTGCTGCGCGATCGGCACTTGCGCATTGGCGTTGTTCAAGGCGTTCCAGGCCAGGCCCAGTTCTTCGTTCAACTGACGCAGGGCGTTGTTGCGGATGTCCAGCGCCTGGTTCGACAGGTACGACTTGGATTCCAGATCGGCCTTGTTGCTGCCGCCCGAATACAGGTTGAAGCGCATGCGCAGCATGGCCTGCCATTCGTTGTTGTGACCGTTCTGGCCGTCGAGATCGTTATCGGCGGTGCGGCCCAATTCAGCATCGAAACGCGGGTAGAAGGTCGACTTGGCGGTTTCGTACTGCTTTTCGGCAGCGGCGATGTCGGACTCGGCCGAACGCAAGATCGGGCTGTTTTCCAGCATCTGCTGGCGCGCCTCATTGAGGTTGGCCGGCATCATCGCCATGAACGGCGCCGGACGCTCGAGCTGGTCAGGCATCTGGCCAACAGCGCTGAGGAAGTTGGTTTCCGAGTCGGCCAGATTGGTCTGTTCGGTGATCAGATTGTTGCGGGCCTGGGCCATCCGCGCTTCGGCCTGATCGAGGTCGGCACCGCTGCCGACGCCGCGCTGGGTGCGCAACTGGATCTGGTCGTAGATGCGCTGGTGGCTCTTGAGGTTTTCTTCGGCCAGACGCACGAATTCACGGCGGGTCAGCACGTCCAGATACACCTGGGCGACGGTCAGCGCAGTGCGCTCGGAGGTGCCGAGCAGCGAGTAGGCGCGGGAGTTAACGGTGGCTTGTTGACGCCCGACCTCGCTGGACGTCGCAAAACCGTCAAAGACCATTTGCGAGAGACGTAAACTTGACTCGCTGCGGTTCAGGGTTTCCCAGTGATTGCCGCCGCCATTGGCGCGGGTGGTCACGCTGTCGGTGCCTTCACGGCCGTAACCGCCGAGCAGATCGACCTTGGGCAGGTATCCACCTTTTGCAGCCTTTAACTGATAATCCGCGGCCAAACGACTGTTAACCCCTGCCTGGATTTCCGGATGGACATCCAAGGCCTGTTGCATGGCTTCTGGTAAGGATTGTGCTTGTGCGAATGAAGCGGCGAGAGCGAAAGGTAGAGCCTTGAACAAATACGAACGCATGGTAACGATTTCCCAGAACTACTTGTCTTGAATCACAGCAAAACGTGGTGCTGCGGCGGATGATGGCAACCGGAATGACCGTATGTCGGAAAGTTCAAAACAGGAACTGGATCACACGCTGAAGGACAGGTCGCCGCGGAAATATCAATGTGACATTAGTGGGGCGATTGTTTAGGATGGCACCCAGAAGGTCAATAGTTTGGCATAAAGTTAATAGCGAAAGAATCTAGCCAAATTATTGACGAAGAGACGCGTCAAACTTGATTCGCAAATTTTTAAAGTACGTCCAGACTGAATCGGCGCCGAGCCATCAGGCAATGGAAGTCAACTGAACGTAACACCCGGAGAGTCTTCAATGAGCAGTGTTGTTGCCATCGTCAAAAGCATTGTCGGTCAGGTATTCGTGGTCTCCCCTGAGGGTGTACGCCGCGTGCTCGTTGAAGGCGATCGTCTGTTCGTCGGCGACCAGATCGACACCGGCCTCTCCGGCGCCGTGTCGCTGGAACTGGCTGATGGCCGCACTCTGGATCTGGGTCGCGAAACTCAGTGGAGCGCCAACGCGCCCGACTCCAGCACTGACCTGGCCGAAGCCACCGCGCAGGCTGCGCCGTCGGTAGCAGAACTGCAGCAAGCGATTGCCGCGGGTGTCGACCCGACTACTGCTCTTGAAGCCACCGCTGCCGGCCCTTCAGCTGCGGGTACTGGCGGTGCGGCTGGCGGCGGCCACAGCTTCGTGATGCTCGATGCCACGGCGGGTCGCGTTGATCCGACCATTGGCTTCCCGACGGCGGGGATCAACTCCGGCGCGCAAGCGGCGCAAAACATCACTGGTGGACAGACCACCGACACCACCACCAACGCCCTGCGTGAGTCGACCCTGAGCCTCAGTGCTACGCCGACCATCACCGAGGCCGGCGGCGTGCTGGTGTACACCGCGACCCTGACCCAGGCGCCGCTGACCGACCTGACCGTTACCCTGTCCAACGGCGCGGTGATCGTGATTCCGGCCGGTTCCACCACCGGCACCGTCAACGTGCCGCTGGCACCGAACGACACCGTTTATAACGACCCGACCCAGATCGACGTGACCGTCACCGGTACCACCGGCGGCAACGGCATCACCGTGACCCCGCCGACCACTCCGGCCACGACTCAGGTCACCGACACCATCGACACCACCACCGTCACCCTGACGGCGGGCCCGAGCGTCACCGAAGGCGGCCAGATTACCTACACCGCGACCCTGACCAACCCGGCGCAAACCCCGGTGACCGTCACCCTGTCGAACGGCTCGACCATCACCATCGGCGCCGGCCAGACCACTGGCACCGTCAACGTGCCGACGCCGGCCAACGACGTCTATAACAACGGCAGCACGGTCACCACGACCATCACCGGTGCCACCGGCGGCAACTTCGAAAACCTGGTGCCGAACCCGACTCCGGCGGTGACCACCATCACCGATTCGATCGATAACACCGGCCTGACCCTGACCGCTACCGGCACAGTGGTCGAGGGCGGCCAGATCACCTACACCGCGACCCTGACCAACCCGGCGCAGACGCCGGTCACCGTCACTCTGTCGAACGGTTCGACCATCACCATTGAAGCCGGCCAGACCACTGGCACCGTCAACGTGCCGACCGCACCGAACGACGTCTACAACAATGGCGGCACCGTCAGCACCACCATTACCGGTGCAACCGGCGGCAACTTCGAGAACCTGGTTCCGAACACGACGCCAGCGACCACCACCGTGACCGACTCGATCGACACCACCAGCGTGAGCCTTACCGCCACCGGCACCGTCGTCGAAGGTGGCGAGATCACCTACACCGCGACCCTGACCAACGCTGCGCAGACACCGGTCACCATTACCCTGTCGAACGGTTCGACCATCACCATTGAAGCCGGCAAGACCAGCGGCAGCGTCAACGTGCCAACCGCGCCGAACGACGTCTACAACAATGGCGGCACCGTCAGCACCACCATTACCGGTACATCCGGTGGCAACTTCGAGAACCTGGTGCCGAACACAACGCCAGCGACCACCACCATTACCGATTCGATCGACAACACCGGTCTGAGCCTCAGCGCCACTGGTTCGGTGGCCGAGGGTGGCTCGATCGTTTACACCGCGACCCTGACCAATGCCGCGCAAACTCCGGTGACCGTGACCCTGAGCAACGGTTCGGTGATCACCATCGAAGCGGGCAAGACCACCGGCACCGTGACCGTTCCAGCGCCTGCCGATGATGTCTATAAAGATGCCGGCAAAGTCGAAGTGACGATCACGGACGCTACCGGCGGCAATTTCGAGAATCTGGTGCCGAGCACCGTTCCGGCCGTTACCGAAGTCACTGACACCATCGACACCTCGACCGTAAAACTGACCGCCGACACTACCGTGGCTGAAGGTGGCACCGTCACTTACACCGCCACTGTCGGCGCACCAGTGACCGGTTCGCCAGTCGTCGTGACCCTGGCCAACGGTCAGCAGATCACCATCGACATCGGCAAAACCACTGGCACCGTGACCACCACCGCGCCTAACGACGCGTTGGCCGGCAATGCGCCGCTGACCAACTCGATCACCGGTGTTTCTGGCGGTAATTACGAAGACCTGGTGGCCGACAAAACCCCGGTTTCGACCACTGTCACTGACGTCACCGACACTACCGACCTGACACTGAGCGCGACTGGTTCCGTGGCTGAGGGCGGCTCGATTGTTTACACCGCGACCCTGACCAACCCGGCCGGCACGCCGGTGACCGTGACCCTGAGCAATGGCTCGGTGATCACCATCGAGGCGGGCAAAACAACCGGTACCGTGACTGTTCCGGCCCCTGCCGATGACGTCTACAAGGACGCCGGCAAAGTCGAAGTGACCATCAAGGACGCTACGGGCGGCAACTTCGAGAATCTGGTGCCGAGCACCGTTCCGGCCGTTACCGAAGTCACTGACACCATCGACACCTCGACCGTGAAACTGACCGCCGACACTACCGTGGCTGAAGGTGGCACCGTCACTTACACCGCCACCGTTGGTGCGCCGGTGACCGGTTCGCCAGTTGTGGTGACTTTGGCCAACGGCCAGACCATCACCATCGACATCGGCAAAACCACCGGTTCCGTAACAGCCACCGCGCCAAATGACGCCTTGACCGGCCACGCGCCGATCACCAATGCGATCACTGACGTGAGCGGCGGCAATTACGAAGACCTCGTCGCCGATAAAACCCCGGTCAGCACCACAGTCACTGACACGACTGACACCACAGACCTGACGCTGAGCGCGACGGGGACCGTGGCCGAAGGCGGCCAGATCACTTACACCGCCACGCTGACCAACGCAGCAGGCTCGCCCGTCACCGTAACGCTGTCGAACGGTTCGGTGATTACCATCGACGCCGGTAAAACCACCGGCACCGTGACCGTTCCGGCACCTGCCGATGACGTTTACAAAGACGCCGGCAAAGTCGAAGTCACCATCAAGGACGCCACGGGCGGCAATTTCGAGAACCTCGTTCCGAGCACCGTCCCAGCCGTCACTGACGTGACCGATACCATCGACACCTCGACCGTGAAACTGACGGCCGACACCACCGTGGCTGAAGGTGGCACCGTCACTTACACCGCGACTGTTGGCGCGCCAGTCACTGGTTCGCCGGTTGTCGTGACCCTGGCCAACGGCCAAAGCATCACCATCGAAGTGGGTAAAACCACTGGCACCGTCACCACCACAGCGCCGAACGACGCACTGGTGGGCCAGGCACCACTGAGCAACTCGATTACTGGCGTCACCGGCGGCAACTACGAAAACCTCGTGGCCGACAAAACCCCGGTCAGCACCACCGTGACTGATACCACCGACACCACCAACCTGTCGCTGAGCGCGACCGGTTCCGTGGCTGAAGGCGGCCAGATCACTTACACCGCCACGCTGACCAACGCAGCAGGCTCGCCCGTCACTGTGACCCTGAGCAACGGCTCGGTGATCACCATCGAAGCGGGGAAAACCACTGGCACCGTAACGGTTCCAGCGCCCGCCGATGACGTCTACAAAGACGCCGGCAAAATTGAAGTGACGATCAAGGACGCCACCGGTGGCAATTTCGAGAATCTGGTGCCGAGCACCACTCCGGCCGTCACCGAAGTCACCGACACCATCGACACTTCGACCGTCAAACTGACCGCCGACACCACCGTGGCTGAAGGTGGCACCGTCACTTACACCGCGACCGTTGGCGCGCCAGTCACTGGTTCACCTGTCGTAGTGACCTTGGCCAACGGCCAACAGATCACTATCGAAGTGGGCAAAACCACCGGCACCGTGACCACTACTGCGCCGAACGATGCGCTGACCGGCCACGCGCCGCTGAGCAACTCGATCACCGACGTGAGCGGCGGCAATTACGAGAATCTCGTTGCCGACAAAACCCCGGTCAGCACCACCGTGACCGACACCGTCGACACCACCAACCTGTCGCTGAGCGCGACCGGTTCCGTGGCTGAAGGCGGTTCGATCGTTTACACCGCGACCCTGACCAATGCGGCTGGCTCGCCGGTCACCGTGACCCTGAGCAACGGTGCAGTCATCACCATCGAGGCTGGCAAAACCAGCGGCACCGTGACCGTTCCGGCGCCGGCGGATGACGTTTACAAAGACGCGGGCAAGGTCGAAGCGACCATTTCGACTGCCATTGGCGGCAATTTCGAGAACCTGGTGCCGAGCACCGTTCCGGCCGTTACTGAAGTCACCGATACCATCGACACCTCGACCGTGAAACTGACGGCCGACACCACCGTGACTGAAGGTGGCACCGTCACTTATACCGCCACCGTTGGTGCGCCAGTCACTGGTTCGCCGGTTGTCGTGTCCCTGGCCAACGGCCAGAGCATCACCATCGAAGTCGGTAAAACCACCGGCACCGTTACGACCACTGCACCAAACGACGCTTTGGTTGGCCAGGCGCCACTGAGCAACTCGATTACTGGCGTCACCGGCGGCAACTACGAAAACCTCGTGGCCGACAAAACCCCGGTCAGCACCAGCGTGACCGACACCACCGACACCACCAATCTGACGCTGAGTGCGACCGGGACTGTGGCTGAGGGCGGCTCGATCGTTTACACCGCGACCCTGACCAATCCGGCCGGCACGCCAGTGACCGTCACTCTGAGCAATGGCTCGGTGATCACCATCGAAGCGGGCAAGACCTCCGGCACCGTCACCGTTCCGGCGCCTGCCGATGACGTCTACAAAGACGCCGGCAAAGTCGAAGTCACCATCAAGGACGCTACCGGCGGCAACTTCGAGAACCTGGTTCCGAGCACCACGCCAGCCGTGACCGATGTCACTGACACCATCGACACCTCGACCGTCAAACTGACCGCCGACACCACCGTGGCTGAAGGTGGCACTGTCACTTACACCGCTACCGTTGGTGCGCCAGTCACCGGTTCGCCTGTCGTGGTGACGTTGGCCAACGGTCAGCAGATCACCATTGAAGTCGGCAAAACCACTGGCACCGTGACCACCACCGCGCCAAACGACGCTTTGGTTGGCCAGGCACCACTGAGCAACTCGATCACCGGTGTGACGGGCGGCAACTACGAAAATCTCGTAGCAGACAAAACCCCGGTCAGCACCAGCGTGACGGACACCACCGACACCACCAACCTGTCGCTCAGCGCCACCAACTCGGTCGCCGAGGGCGGTTCGATCACGTACACCGCGACACTGACCAACGCCGCTGGCTCGCCAGTGACCGTAACCCTGTCGAACGGCGCCGTGATCACCATCGAAGCTGGCAAAACCACCGGCACCGTGACCGTTCCAGCCCCGGCTGATGACGTTTACAAAGACGCAGGCAAAGTCGAAGCGACCATTTCGACTGCCACGGGCGGCAATTTCGAGAATCTGGTGCCGAGCACCGTTCCGGCTGTCACCGAAGTCACCGATACCATCGACACCACCACCGTCAAACTGACCGCCACCGAATCGGCATCTGAAGGTGGCACCGTTACTTACACCGCGACCGTTGGCGCGCCGGTGACCGGTTCGCCTGTGGTTGTGACCCTGGCCAATGGTCAGAACATCACCATCGAAGTCGGCAAAACCACTGGCACCGTCACCACCACCGCACCGAACGACGCGTTGACCGGCCACGCGCCGCTGACCAACGCGATCACTGACGTGAGCGGCGGCAATTACGAAAATCTGGTTGCCGACAAGACCCCGGTTTCGACCAACGTCACCGACACTGTCGACACCACCAACCTGTCGCTGACGGCGACCGGTACTGTGGCTGAAGGCGGTTCGATTGTTTACACCGCGACGCTGACCAACGCGGCAGGTTCGCCGGTCACCGTAACGCTTTCGAATGGTTCGGTAATCACCATCGAGGCAGGCAAAACAACGGGCACCGTGACCGTTCCGGCACCTGCCGATGACGTCTACAAAGACGCCGGCAAAGTCGAAGTGACGATCAAGGAGGCAACCGGCGGCAACTTCGAGAACCTCGTTCCGAGCACCACGCCAGCGGTAACTGACGTCACTGACACCATCGACACTTCGACCGTGAAACTGACGGCCGACACCACCGTGGCTGAAGGTGGCACCGTCACTTACACCGCGACTGTTGGCGCGCCGGTGACCGGCTCGCCGGTTGTCGTAACGTTGGCCAACGGCCAGAACATCACCATCGAAGTGGGTAAAACCACCGGTACCGTCACCACCACCGCGCCAAACGACGCGTTGACCGGTCACGCGCCGCTGACCAACTCGATCACTGACGTCACCGGCGGCAACTACGAAAACCTCGTGGCCGACAAAACCCCAGTCAGCACCACCGTGACCGACACCGTCGACACCACCAACCTGTCGCTCAGCGCCACTGGCACGGTGAACGAAGGTGGCCAGATCACCTACACCGCGACCTTGACCAACGCGGCCGGCAGCCCGGTCACCGTAACGTTGAGCAATGGCGCGACCATCACCATCGAGGCCGGTAAAACCACCGGCACCGTGACCGTCGACGCACCGAAGGACGACGTCTACAAAGACGCCGGCACTGTTGAAGCGACCATCAAGGGCGCGACCGGTGGCGACTTCGAAAACCTCGTCACCGATACGACTCCGGCGGTCACCACCGTCAACGACACCATCGACACGTCCACCGTGTCGCTGACCGCCACGGCCAACGTCGCCGAAGGCGAAACCGTGGTCTACACCGCGACCGTCACTGCGCCTGTGACCGGTTCGCCGGTTGTCGTGACCCTGTCCAACGGCCAGACCATCACCATCGCTGTCGGTGAAACCAGCGGTACCGTGAATTTCGTTGCGCCGAACAGCCCATTGGCGGGCGGCAGCTCGTTGAGCGTGACCATCGACGGCGCGACTGGCGGCAACTACGAAAAACTGGTGACCGACGGCAAGTCGGCCGACACCACGGTTACGGACACCACCGACACCACCAATCTGAACCTGACCGCTACCGATTCGGTGGCTGAGGGCGGTTCGATCGTTTACACCGCAACGCTGACCAACCCGGCCGGCACACCGGTGACTGTGACCTTGTCGAACGGCGCCGTAATCACCATCGACGCGGGTAAAACCACTGGCACCGTCACTGTCCCGGCTCCGGCTGATGACGTTTACAAAGACGCGGGCAAAGTTGAAGCGACCATTTCGACTGCCACCGGCGGCAACTTCGAAAACCTGGTGCCGAGCACTGTGCCGGCTGTGACCAACGTCACCGACACCATCGACACCACCACCGTCAAACTGACCGCGACCGAGTCGGCGGCTGAGGGTGGCACCGTTACTTACACCGCAACTGTCGGTGCTCCTGTGACCGGTTCGCCGGTCACCGTGACCTTGGCCAATGGTCAGAACATCACCATCGAAGTGGGTAAAACCACCGGCACCGTGACCTTCACTGCGCCGAACGATGCATTGACCGGCCACGCACCGATTACCAACTCGATCACCGGGGTAACCGGCGGCAACTACGAGAACCTGGTCGCCGACAAGACGCCGGTTTCGACCACGGTTACCGACACCGTCGACACCACCAACCTGTCGCTGAGTGCGACCGGCACCGTGGCCGAAGGTGGCCAGATCATCTACACCGCGACCCTGACCAACGCTGCTGGCTCGCCAGTGACCGTGACCTTGTCGAACGGCGCCGTGATCACCATCGAAGCAGGCAAAACCACCGGCACCGTGACTGTTCCAGCTCCGGCTGACGACGTTTACAAAGACGCCGGCAAAGTCGAAGCGACCATTTCGACTGCTACCGGTGGCAACTTCGAAAACCTGGTGCCGAGCACTGTTCCGGCCGTTACCGAAGTAACTGACACCATCGACACCTCGACCGTGAAACTCACGGCGACCGAGACCGCCGCTGAAGGTGGCGCGGTTGTTTACACCGCGACCGTGGGTGCGCCAGTCACTGGCTCTCCAGTTGTGGTGACGCTGGCCAATGGTCAGAACATCACCATCGAAGTGGGTAAAACCACTGGCACCGTGACCTTCACTGCACCGAACGATGCATTGACCGGCCACGCACCGATTACCAACTCGATCACCGGTGTAACCGGCGGCAACTACGAGAATCTGGTTGCCGACAAGACCCCGGTTTCGACCAACGTCACCGATACCGTCGACACCACCAATCTGTCGTTGAGCGCCACCGGTTCTGTCGCTGAGGGCGGTTCGATTGTTTACACCGCAACACTGACCAACGCTGCTGGCTCGCCAGTGACCGTGACCTTGTCGAACGGCGCTGTAATCACCATCGAGGCTGGCAAAACCACTGGCACTGTGACCGTTCCGGCACCGGCCGATGACGTCTACAAAGATGCAGGAAAAGTCGAAGCGACCATTTCGACCGCTACTGGCGGTAACTTCGAAAACCTGGTGCCGAGCACTGTTCCGGCCGTGACCGAAGTGACCGACACCATCGACACTTCGACGGTGAAACTGACTGCCGATACGTCCGTGGCTGAAGGCGGCACTGTCACTTACACCGCCACTGTTGGCGCTCCCGTGACCGGTTCTCCGGTCGTGGTGACATTGGCCAACGGTCAGCAGATCACCATTGAGGTCGGCAAAACCACTGGCACCGTGGCCACCACTGCGCCAAACGATGCATTGACCGGCCATGCGCCGCTGACCAACTCGATTACCGGCGTGACTGGCGGCAATTACGAGAACCTCGTTGCCGACAAGACCCCGGTCAGCACCACCGTGACCGATACCGTCGACACCACCAATCTGTCGTTGAGCGCTACCAACTCGGTCGCCGAAGGTGGCTCGATCGTTTACACCGCCACGCTGACCAACGCCGCTGGCTCGCCAGTGACCGTGACGTTGTCGAACGGTGCTGTGATCACCATCGAGGCTGGCAAAACCACTGGCACCGTCACTGTTCCGGCTCCGGCTGATGACGTTTACAAAGACGCGGGCAAGGTTGAAGCGACCATTTCCACCGCAACCGGTGGCAACTTCGAGAACCTGGTGCCGAGCACTGTTCCGGCCGTTACCGAAGTGACCGACACCATCGACACCTCGACCGTCAAACTGACTGCCGATACGTCCGTGGCTGAAGGCGGCACTGTCACTTACACCGCCACTGTTGGCGCCCCCGTGACCGGTTCACCGGTTGTCGTGACACTGGCCAATGGTCAGAACATCACCATCGAAGTGGGTAAAACCACCGGCACCGTGACCACCACCGCACCGAACGATGCGTTGACCGGCCACGCGCCGATTACCAACTCGATCACCGACGTGAGCGGCGGCAATTACGAGAATCTGGTTGCCGACAAAACGCCGGTTTCGACCACGGTCACCGACACCGTCGATACCACCAACCTGTCGTTGAGCGCTACCCCATCGGTCGCTGAAGGTGGCTCGATTGTTTACACCGCGACCCTGACCAACGCCGCTGGCTCGCCAGTCACCGTGACCCTATCGAACGGCGCCGTGATCACCATCGACGCTGGTAAAACCACTGGCACCGTTACTGTCCCGGCTCCGGCTGACGACGTCTACAAAGACGCCGGCACCGTGCAGGCAACCATCAGCAACGCCACCGGCGGCAACTTCGAGAACCTGGTGCCGAGCACTGTGCCGGCAGTCACCAGCGTCACCGACACCATCGACACCACCACGGTCAAACTGACCGCGACCGAGTCGGCGGCTGAGGGTGGCACCGTTACCTACACCGCGACGGTTGGTGCCCCTGTTACCGGTTCGCCGGTGGTCGTGACACTGGCCAATGGTCAGAACATCACCATCGAAGTGGGTAAAACCACCGGCGCCGTGACCACCACCGCACCGAACGATGCGTTGACCGGCCACGCGCCGATTACCAACTCGATCACCGACGTGAGCGGCGGCAATTACGAGAATCTGGTTGCCGACAAAACGCCGGTTTCGACCACGGTCACCGACACCGTCGACACCACCAACCTGTCGTTGAGCGCTACCCCATCGGTCGCTGAAGGTGGCTCGATTGTTTACACCGCGACCCTGACCAACGCCGCTGGCTCGCCAGTGACCGTAACCCTGAGCAACGGCTCGGTCATCACCATCGAGGCAGGCAAAACCACCGGTACCGTAACCGCTCCAGCGCCAGCCGATGACGTTTACAAAGACGCCGGCACCGTGCAGGCAACCATCAGCAACGCCACCGGTGGCAACTTCGAGAACCTGGTGCCAAGCACTGTGCCTGCCGTGACCAACGTCAGCGACACTATCGACACCACCACCGTCAAACTGACGGCGACCGATACAGCGGCTGAAGGCGGCAATGTCGTCTACACCGCCACGGTCGGCGCGCCAGTGACCGGTTCGCCGGTTGTCGTGACTCTGGCCAATGGTCAGCAGATCACTATCGACATCGGCAAAACCACCGGCACTGTCACCACCACCGCACCGAACGATGCGCTGACTGGCCACGCACCTCTGACCAACGCCATTACTGGCGCAACCGGCGGCAACTACGAAAATCTCGTAGCCGACAAAACACCGGTCAGCACCACCGTAACCGACACCGTAGACACCACCAATCTGTCGCTCAGCGCTACCCCATCGGTCGCTGAAGGCGGTTCGATTGTCTACACCGCCACGCTGACCAACGCCGCTGGCTCGCCAGTCACCGTGACCCTATCGAACGGCGCCGTGATCACCATCGACGCTGGTAAAACCACTGGCACCGTTACTGTCCCGGCTCCGGCTGACGACGTCTACAAAGACGCCGGCACCGTGCAGGCAACCATCAGCAACGCCACCGGTGGCAACTTCGAAAACCTGGTGCCAAGCACGACACCGGCCGTCACCAGCGTGACCGACACCATCGACACCACCACCGTCAAACTGACCGCGACCGAGTCGGCTGCTGAGGGTGGCACCGTTACCTACACCGCGACGGTTGGTGCTCCTGTTACCGGTTCACCGGTTGTCGTGACACTGACCAATGGTCAGAACATCACCATCGAGGTGGGTAAAACCACTGGCACCGTGACCACCACCGCGCCGAACGACGTGTTGACCGGCCACGCGCCGTTGACCAATGCGATCACCAACGTCAGCGGCGGTAACTACGAGAATCTGGTTGCCGACAAGACGCCGGTTTCGACCACGGTCACTGACACCGTCGACACCACCAATCTGTCTCTGTCCGCAACCGGCACCGTGGCCGAAGGTGGCCAGATCACCTACACCGCGACCCTGACCAACGCCGCTGGTTCGCCAGTCACCGTAACGCTGTCGAACGGCTCGGTGATCACCATCGAAGCGGGCAAAACCACCGGCACCGTGACCGTCCCGGCTCCGGCTGACGACGTCTACAAAGACGCCGGCACCGTGCAGGCCAATATCAGCAACGCCACCGGCGGCAGCTTCGAGAAACTGGTGACCAGCAACACCCCGGCGGTCACCAGCGTCACCGACACCATCGACACCACCACGGTGAAACTGACCGCGACCGAGTCGGCGGCTGAGGGCGGTACCGTCACCTATACCGCCACGGTCGGTGCGCCAGTCACCGGTTCGCCGGTCACCGTGACCCTGGCCAACGGTCAGAACATCACCATCGAAGTGGGCAAAACCACTGGCACCGTGACCACCACCGCGCCGAACGACGTGTTGACCGGCCACGCACCGCTGACCAATTCGATCACCGGCGTGACTGGCGGCAACTACGAGAATCTGGTTGCCGACAAGACGCCGGTTTCGACCACGGTCACCGACACCGTCGACACCACCAACCTGTCCCTGAGTGCCACCAACTCGGTCGCCGAGGGCGGTTCGATCGTTTACACCGCCACGCTGACCAACGCCGCTGGCTCGCCAGTCACCGTGACCCTGTCGAACGGCGCCGTTATCACCATCGACGCTGGTAAAACCACCGGCACCGTGACCGTTCCGGCTCCGGCTGACGACGTCTACAAAGACGCCGGCACCGTTCAGGCAACCATCACTGGCACCAGCGGCGGCAGCTTCGAGAACCTGGTGACCAACAACACACCAGCCGTGACCAGCGTCACCGACACCATCGACACCACCACCGTGAAGCTGAGCGCAACCGGCACAGCGGCCGAGGGCGGTAACGTCGTCTACACCGCCACCGTCGGCGCACCTGTGACCGGCTCGCCGGTCACCGTGACCCTGGCCAACGGTCAGCAGATCACCATCGACATCGGCAAAACCACCGGCACCGTGACCACCACCGCACCGAACGATGCGCTGACCGGCCACGCACCGCTGACCAACTCGATCACCAACGTCACCGGCGGCAACTACGAAAACCTCGTAGCCGACAAGACTCCGGTCAGCACCACCGTGACCGATACCGTCGACACCACCAACCTGTCCCTGAGTGCCACCAACTCGGTCGCCGAGGGCGGTTCGATCGTTTACACCGCCACGCTGACCAACGCTGCAGGCTCGCCAGTCACCGTGACCCTGTCGAACGGCGCCGTGATCACTATCGACGCTGGTAAAACCACCGGCACCGTGACCGTTCCGGCACCGACTGACGACGTCTACAAAGACGCCGGAACTGTGCAGGCGACGATCAGCACCGCAACGGGCGGCAACTTCGAAAACCTGGTGCCGAGCACGACGCCAGCCGTGACCAGCGTCACCGACACCATCGACACCACCACCGTGAAGCTGAGCGCAACCGGCACAGCGGCCGAGGGCGGCAACGTCGTCTACACCGCCACCGTCGGCGCACCTGTGACCGGCTCGCCGGTCACCGTGACCCTGGCCAACGGTCAGCAGATCACCATCGACATCGGCAAAACCACCGGCACCGTGACCACCACCGCACCGAACGATGCGCTGACCGGCCACGCACCGCTGACCAACTCGATCACCAACGTCACCGGCGGCAACTACGAAAACCTCGTAGCCGACAAGACTCCCGTCAGCACCACCGTGACCGATACCGTCGACACCACCAACCTGTCGCTGTCCGCGACCGGCACCGTGGCCGAAGGTGGACAGATCACCTACACCGCGACCCTGACCAACGCTGCTGGCTCGCCAGTGACCGTGACCCTGAGCAACGGCTCGGTGATCACTATCGAAGCGGGCAAAACCACCGGCACCGTCACCGTTCCAGCGCCAGCCGACGACGTCTACAAAGACGCCGGTACCGTGCAGGCGACGATCAGCAACGCCACCGGTGGCAACTTCGAAAACCTGGTACCAAGCACGACTCCGGCCGTGACCAGCGTGACCGACACCATCGACACCACCACAGTCAAACTGACCGCAACCGGTACAGCGGCCGAGGGTGGCACCGTCGTCTACACCGCCACTGTGGGCGCGCCAGTCACCGGCGCACCTGTCGTCGTGACCCTGGCCAACGGTCAGCAGATCACCATCGACATCGGCAAAACCACCGGCACCGTCACCACCACCGCACCGAACGATGCGTTGACCGGTCATGCGCCGCTGACCAACTCGATCAGCAACGTGACGGGCGGCAACTACGAAAACCTCGTGGCCGACAAAACCCCGGTCAGCACCACCGTGACCGACACCGTCGACACCACCAACCTGTCGCTGTCGGCGACCGGCACCGTGGCCGAAGGTGGTTCGATCACCTACACCGCAACGCTGACCAACGCCGCTGGCTCGCCGTTGACCGTGACCCTCAGCAACGGTTCGGTGATCACCATCGAAGCGGGCAAAACCACCGGCACCGTGACCGTTCCGGCACCGGCTGACGACGTCTACAAAGACGCCGGCACCGTGCAGGCAACCATCACTGGCACCAGCGGCGGCAACTTCGAGAACCTGGTGACCAACAACACACCAGCCGTGACCAGCGTCACCGACACCATCGATACCACCACCGTCAGCATCACCGGCAGCACCTCGGTGACCGAAGGCCAGACCGCCAGCTACACCGTCAGCCTGAACCACCCGGCGCAAACCGAAGTGACCCTGAAAATCGTCTACAGCGGTACCGCCGCCGACGGTTCCGACTTCACTGGCGTTTACACCGTGAAGATTCCGGCAGGTGCGAGCAGCGCGCAGTTCAACGTCGCCACCATCGATGACAAGATCACCGAAGGCACCGAGAACTTCGTGGTCAAGATCGACTCGGCCACGGGCGGCAACTTCGAGAACCTCGCGGTCAGCAGCACCAACGGCAGCGTCAGCACCTCGATCATCGACAACGATGCGCCGCCGGTCATCGACCTGGATGCCAACAACTCCAGCGGGGCGACCGGTGCCGACTACAAGGTGACCTTCACCGAAAACACCCCGGGCGCCGGCGTGTCGATTGCTGACACCGACATCAGCATCACTGACCCGGACAGCACCATGCTGACCGGCGCCACCGTGGTGCTGACCAACCGTCAGGACGGCGATGCGTTGAACCTGGGCAACAGCGTCAACGGCATCACCATCAATGCCAACAGCACCAACGGCACTGTGACGCTGACCCTGTCGGGCAATGCGACGCTGGCCGACTACATGCAGGCCATCAAGAACATCAGCTTCACCAACGGCAGTGAAAACCCGAGCACCGTGCCGCGGATCATCACCGTGACCGTGACCGATGGCGGCAACTACTCCAACACCGCGACCACCACGGTCAACGTGGTAGCGGTCAACGACGCACCGGTCGCCGCACCGAGCAACGTCACCGGTACTGAAGACACCCCGCTGGTACTCGGCTGGTCGACCTTCGGTGTGACCGACGTCGACAGCCCGGCCAGCAGCCTGGGCATCAAAATCACCCAGCTGCCGGGCGAAGGCAAACTGCAGTACCTCGACGGTTCGACCTGGAAAGACGTCGCCAACAACCAGACCTTCAGCAAGGCTGATATCGACGCTGGCAAACTGCGCTTCATGCCGGATGCCAACGAGTCGGGTGTCAACGGTTACGGCGGCACTGGCATGGGCAACAACCAGGCTGACTACGCGCAGATCAAGTTCCAGCCAACCGACGGCCAACTGCTGGGCAACACCGGCACGGTGAAGATCGACATCACGCCAGTGGCGGATGCCCCGACCGTGAGCGTGGCCGACAACAGCGTGAAGTCCACCGGCCTGATCAAGGAAGTCTGGACCGGCCTGTCGGGCCTCGGCACCAGCGGCAACGGCGCAGATTCGACCACGTTGAAAAACGTGATCGACGGTGCCGGTACGCCGAACTCCAGCGGCAGCGTGACCAACGTGCAATCCGACGGCAGCGTGGCGGCAGGTACGGCGTCGAAGACGTCCGGCCTGATCTATCTGGAAGCCGGCAAGACCTACACCTTCAGCGGCGTCGCCGATGACAGTCTGCTGATCACCATCGGCGGTAAAAACGTGGCGTCGGGCACCTGGGGCGCGGGCGGCGCGATCAATGGATCGTTCACTCCGACCACCAGCGGCTACTACACCCTGGACATCTACCACCACAACCAGAGCGGCCCGGGCAGCTACGACGTCAACCTGTCGGTCAATGGCAGCACGCCGATCGACCTGAGCAGCGCCGGCGTGCCGATCTACACCGGCGTGCAGGATCTGGTGAACTCTGGGGTAACTGTCTCCGACCTGCACGGCACCAACGGCGAAGGCTATTACGACGGCTACAAACTCAACACCGGCGCCGAAGGCACCACGGTGAAACTGTCGGCGATCAGCACCGCGCTGACCGACACCGACGGCTCGGAAACCCTGAGCGTGAAGATCAGCGGCGCGCCGGTCGGCTCGGTGCTGAGCGACGGCGCAGGCCACACGTTCACCGTCACCGCGAGCAATGGCGAAGCCAACGTCACTGGCTGGAACCTCGGCAGCCTGACCGTGACCCCGCCGACCTACTACAACGGCCAGTTCAACCTGACCGTGACCTCGACCTCCACCGAATACGTGGGCGGTTCGGCCAGCAGCACCGCGACCATTCCGGTCACCGTGGTGCCGGCGGTCTATACCGCTTCGGTCGCCACTTCCGGCGATGACACCTTCAACGGCACCGATGGCAACGACATCATGGTCGCCGACATTGGCGGTCTGACCGTGGTGCCGGGCACCAACTACAACATCGCGTTCATGGTCGACAGCTCGGGCAGTATGAGCACTTCGTCGCTGAACGCCGCGAAAGACTCGCTGACCTCGGTGTTCAACACCCTCAAGCAGAGTCTGGGCGGCAGCAACTCGGGCACGGTGAACATCTTCCTGGTGGACTTCGATACTCAAGTCAAACAGTCGGTGTCGGTGAACCTCAACGACCCGAACGCGCTGACCAAGCTCAAGGCTGTGCTGGACTCCATGACGTCCGGGGGCGGCACCAACTACGAGGACGTGTTCAAAACCACCGCCAACTTCTTCCAGAGCGCTGAAGCGGTGGCCAACACCGGTGCGAAGAACCTCACGTACTTCATCACCGACGGCCAGCCGACCTACTATCAGACCGGCGAGTCGACCAACCCGTACCTGTACGGCAACAAAACCCTCGATAGCCTGATCACCACCACCAACTACAAGTTGGGGACAGCCGTCAGCCTGTATCCGGACAGCTCGCACCAGATCGATATCAGCGCGAACGGCTCGGTGACGGTCTGGACCAAATCGGGCGGTAACTGGACGTACCAGAACTTCGGCACGCTGCACGCCCAGGGCGACGGTACCTACGAGTTCTCTGGCCTGGCGGGCAGCGGTAGCAGCACCGATTACTACACCACCACCAACGCCAACAGCAGCTTCGCATTGCTCAGCGGTCTGTCGAACGTGGAAGCCATCGGCCTCAACAGCGGCGTCAGCCTCAACGACCTGAAACCGTACGACTCGGACAAGACGCCGCAGACCAACATCGATCCGAAGGATCTGGCCAACTCGATCATCGGCCACACCGAAGCGACGATGCCGGGCAACGATATCGTCAGCGGTGGCGACGGCAACGACATCCTGTTCGGCGACCTGGTGAGCTTCAACGGTATTGCCGGCGAGGGTTACCAGGCGATGCAGGCGTTCGTTGCGCAGCAGACCGGCGTCGACGTCAGCAAAGTCACCACCAGCAACGTGCACCAGTACATCACCGAGCACTACCAAGCGTTCGATGTGTCCGGCGCACATGACGGCAACGACACGCTGTTGGGCGGAGCGGGCAATGACATCCTGTTCGGCTCCGGCGGCAATGACTTGCTCGATGGCGGCAAAGGCAATGACATCCTGCTCGGCGGCACCGGCAACGACACGCTGATCGGCGGTCAGGGCAACGACATCCTGATTGGCGGCTCGGGTGCCGACACCTTCGTCTGGAAATCGGGCGACACCGGCAACGATGTGATCAAGGACTTCAATGCCAGCCAGGGTGATCGCATCGACCTGCGTGACCTGTTGCAGGGCGAGACCGGCAGCACCATCGACAACTTCCTGAAGATCACCACGGTCGACGGCGTGTCGTCGCTGCAAGTCAGTTCGGGCGGCAAGTTCAACTCCGGCGACGCCGCCGCTGCCACGCCGGACGTGACGATCAAACTGGAAGGCAATAACTGGTCGAGCGCCAACATCCACAACCTGATCGCCGGCAGCGATCCGACCATCAAGGTTGACCACAACAACAGCTGATCCGTGAACAAACGGCCGCCCCTCTGGGGCGGTCGTCACATTCAGCGCCAGCGCACCGGTGACGATTGCGTCACCGCACCGCATACTTGCGCGCAGTTGGCTATGCTGCTGACAGCATGACGCTGGTTCATTTCCGAGGGATGCTCAATGTTTTACGTGCAACGCGATGCGCAAGGCCAGTTGATTCGCGTGGAAGCTGCGGCATACGCCGAGGCCACGGAAACGCTGCCGGCCGACCACCACGAAATCCAGGCGTGGTACGCCAACGAAGCCGTGGAAAACAGCCTCAAACAGCTCAAGCAGAGCGACTTTGAAATGATTCGGGTACTCGACGACCTGATTCAGGTGCTGACCCAGAAAGGCGTGATCCGCGTCACCGACCTGCCGCCGGCAGCGCAGGCCAAGCTGATGGACCGTACCCAAGCGCGGGAAGCGTTGGGCGGGTTGAGCCAGTTGATTGATGATGAAGAGACCGGGTTGATCTGATGTTCCAGGGCTGATCGTTCCCACGCTCCGCGTGGGAATGCATCAAGGGACGCTCTGCGTTCCGGCCGCACCGCTCAACTACCTTTGTGACGCAGAGCGTCACGGGCTGCATTCCCACGCGGAGCGTGGGAACGATCAGTTCCAGGGCTTGGGCTCACCGAACAACTGCCCCTGAACCCCATACAAGCCCATCTCGCGAATCACCGACAATTCCCCTTCCGTCTCGACCCGCTCGGCAATCAGCGGCAGGTCAATGCTGTGGGCCGCGCGCTGGATCGCTTCGATGAACAGACGCTTGTCGCTCTCCTGATCAATCGCGCGAATGTAGCTGCCGTCGATCTTCAGGTAAGCCAGGCCCAACCGCGCCAGGTTGCCGATCATGCTGAAGCGTCCGCCAAAGCGTTGCAGGCTCAGCGAGAAACCCAGCTCACGCAGACGTCGGGTCAACTGCTCCAGTACCGCTTGCTCCGGCAATTGCTCTTCGCCGATTTCCAGGGTCAGGCGTGGGCCAAGGTTGGAATGCGCGCGCAGGATCTCGAAGACTTTGTTCAGCGCCTGCGAATCGGCCAGGGTCGCCGAGGACAGATTCAGCGCCAGCGAATCCTCATGCGCTTTCATCTGCTCCAGTACACGTTCGAGCATCAGGCGATCCAGGCGTGCGGTCCAGCCGAAACGCTCCAGCCATGGCAGGAAACGCCCGGCCGGAATGGTCTGGCCCTGCTCATCTAGCAAGCGTGACAGCACTTTGTAATGCAGCACCAGTTGCGTGTCCTGCGCGGCCACCACCGGTTGGAAATACAGCTCGAAACGTTGCTGACTCAACGCCTGATCCAGCAGGCGATGCCAGGCATGGTGATCGTCACCGACATCCGCCGTCAGGCTCTGATCGATGCACGCCCAGTTCTGCTCGCCCTGCCCCTCGGCCTGCGCCAGCGCTTGATCGCCAAGGGTCAGCACGGCTTGCGGCGAGTCGCCATGGGCGAACGGCGCGAGGCCGATGGAGGCGACCGCCGGCACATCCGTCGCGCCCGTCGCGTGCAAGCTGCCCAGCGCGCTGTCGAGGTTCTGCGCCAGTTGCAGCGCTTCTTCGCGCACCAGCCCCGGCGCCAGCACGGCGAATTCACCGCCGCGAATCCGGGTGACGAGGTTTTGCGTTTCCGGGTATTTGGCGCATTCGCGCGACAGTTGCTCGCCGACCGCTTTCAATAATTCGTCGGTGCGCTGACCACCGAGACGCTGGTTCAGTCCGGCCAGATCCTTGACCCGCAACAGCAGCAGATAACCAGAACTGGCCTGCTCCGGGTTGCTCACCCGATTGTTCAACTGCATCTCGAAATAGCGCCGGTTAGCCAGACCGGTAAGGTTGTCCTGATAGGACTCGGTGCGCAGTTTTTCACTGCGCTCGGCCTGCTCCTGGAACAGCGCCTTGAGCTTCTCGACCATCTGATTCATCGCTTGCACCACGCGACGCAACTCAGGGGTGCGCGGCAATTCCGGCAGGCTGAGGAATTCGCGCCGGGCGATAGCGTGGGACTGTTTGACCATGTAATCCAGCGGCTTCAATTGCCGGCGCAGCAACAACGCACCGAGCACCGCACTTACCGCGCCGCAGATCAGCAGCCAGCCAAGGCTGCCCAACGCGCTCTGCCACAGTTTGGCCACGGCGAACATCGGATGGCTGACCACCTCGACCCGCGCCGCCTGCTCCCAGCCACGGCTGACCAGCGCGTCGCCACCGGCAGGTTCGAGACCGATCAGTTTGACGAACCAGTCCGGCACATTGCTGACGGCCGGGATGCCGTTGCGCTCGACAATCGTCTGGTCAGTCTTCAGATCGACCACACGGATGCTCGCGTAATAACCGCTGTCGAAGATCGAGCTGACCAGCAACTCCACCATCGCCGGGTCGTCGATATTCGGCGTCAGCGACAACGCCAGCGCCGTGGCGGCGTCCTGGGCGTGGGAGCGCAACTGGTTGACGTACTGGGTGCGCGAGCTCTCCAGACTGACCATGAAGCTGCCGGTGAAGGCGACCACCAGGAACAGACAGATAGCGATCAACAGCTGTTTGAACAAAGACATCTGAGCGCGTGCTCCTAGTTAATCGTTTCGACCGGAAAACCTTCGGCCTGCATTTTCTTCAACACATCCTGCCAACGCGACAGGCGTTTGGTGTCGCCAACCTTTTTGTTGCCCTTGGCCCCCGGCAGATACAGACCCTCAGCATTGAAAGAGTAGACCGGCAGCAAATCGGTTCGCTGGGAGGCTGGCTGGATCGGATCGATCAGGCTGTCGAGCACCAACGGCATCGCATCGGCAGTGGCATAGTACGTCAGCACCATGTGCGCGCGGTTCTGGCGCAGGGCCTTGACGTAGGTGATGCGCAGCTTGTCACTGGAAACCCCGAGATGGCGCAGGCTGAAATATTTGGCGATCGCATAGTCTTCGCAGTCGCCGGCGCCCTTCCACAGCGCTTCGATGGGGGTTTCCCAATAGTCGACCTCGTGCCACAGGTCGATGTCCTCGACGTAGCGCATCTGTTTGTTGAAAAACAGGTTCACCACTTTGAGCTTTTCCATTTCGCTGACTTGTTTCTGCGTGGCCAACAGATTTTGCCAAGCGTCGATCCGCTGCTGGCCGGCGCCCAGCGGTCCATAGAGGGCCGTGGCTTTGCGGCTGATGGCGGAAAAATCCCAATCGGCATGCAGGCCGCCCAGCATGAGGCTGGCCAGCAGCAGTGCGCAGCCTAGCCAGCGCAGAGTCCGGGGGATCGCGAAACGTACCGCCACAGCAGGTTTCCGGGGGGCAGGAAGGAAAGCGTTTGATGGTGAAGCTTAGCCCGCTAAAAAACAATGGCACCATGAGATCATCGCCAGCGCGCTAAACTGTTTTCAGGCACACAACCTTTACACGGTTTGACAACTTGTAGAGCAATCACTAGTGTCCTTTGGATCCAAATTCCGCCGACCTACAGGGTGCGTAGTCGTGACACAGAAGCCCAAACCGCTACAGAGCATCAAAGTCGATGGGCCGATTCCCGCGCACCTGGCCCGCTCGATCATCGAAGAAACCTTGCGTGCTGCCATCCTCGATGGTCGTTTGCCGTGCGGCACCGCCCTGCGCCAGCAGGATCTGGCCGATCTGTTCGGTGTCAGTCGCATGCCCGTGCGCGAAGCCTTGCGCCAGCTCGAAGCGCAGGAACTGCTGAGCGTTACCGCACACAAAGGCGCCGTGGTTGCGCCGTTGATTCAGGGCGACGCCACGGAAACCTACGAATTGCGGATCCTGCTCGAGACCGAAGCCATGCGCCAGTCCATCGCGCTGCTGACGCCAGCCGATCATGCACGCGCCGCCGGCTATATCGAAGAACTCGAGACGCAACACGACTACACGGAAATCGGCCGTCTCAACCGCTTGTTCCACATGGCGCTGTATTGCAAAGCCCCCAACCAGCGCCTGTTGCGCCTGGTCGAAGACGGACTCAACGAGGAAGAACGTTTCCTGCGCTTCAACCTTGAAGCCATGGGCCTGGGCAAACTCTCTCAGGACGATCACCGCGCCATGCTGCAAGCGGTGATCGAGCGCGATATCGATCACGCCGTCGCACTGCTCAAACAACACCTCAATCGCGGTGTCGAGGTTATCACCCGCTATCTCGCAAGCCCCGCCGGACAACAGCGCAAAGCCGCGCGCTGAACCCTACACGCCGGGCCCGGACCAGTGCGTCTGCCCGGCGAATAACCCGCTTACAAATCCCTCCTGCCGACAGCCACGAATCCGCTGGCATATCCCCGTCTTCGCTCTACCCTCCCTGCGCCGATCAGCCCGGAAATTGCACTCCTGCAATGAAAAATCGGTAATAGCCGTGGCGGCCATTTACCCGCACTCTTGAACGGCCAACCCAAAAAAGAACGGGCGACGCACCGCACCGCCGGCGCAGTCCCCGCAACAGGAACCTACGGAAGGAGCCTTGTCACGGGAAAAGGAAAGAATCGGCGTCGTTGCGGGCCAACTTTCATCCCCTCAAAAAACTTCATTCTTTTAATTAAAAAGTTGCTTCGAGTGAGGCATTCACTCTGTTTATTCGATTTTGGCCTTTATTAGCCGAAAGGAGCAACTACGCCCGAATAAAACTTATTCAAATAGTTTTATCGGACACTCTCATATTTGAAAAAACGACAACTTAAAATAATCAAAATTACACTTGTTAAGTTGTTTGGCGATGTATTAGTTTTTCTCCGCCGAGCTTGAACTCCAAGACCCAGGCAAGCACCGGCCAACGGCCAGGGTACCAACGGGCAGTAAAGTGCCTGAGCCGCCCTGCAGTAGCGCCCATACATTTAATGCAACTTCAATGATTTGTATGCGGCCGTCGCTCGCCTGGAAAAAAGAATAACAAGCCGCTGTTCCATTGATTGCGAAGTTGAAATAACACAGCCATTTCATATCAAGGATAAAGGCCCCGTCATGTCTCCAACAAAGCAACAACTCGCCCAGAAGAAAGCCGAACTCAGCGCTCACCCGATATTCGCCGAGATCGATTCAATGACTGTTTTGCGCCGTTTCATGGAAACCCACGTGTTTGCCGTGTGGGATTTCATGTCGCTGACCAAGCGCTTGCAACAGGAACTGACCTGCACCCGCCTGCCTTGGCTGCCGCCGCGTGATCCGCATGCAGCCCGACTGATCAACGAGATTGTTCTCGGCGAGGAATCCGACAACCGCTTGAGCCACGGTCATTACAGCCATTTCGAGTTGTACCTGGACGCGATGCGCGAAGTCGGTGCGAGCACCGCGGCGGCGGAGCGCTTCGTCGCGCTGCAGCAGGAAGGCGTGAGTTATGACGTAGCGCTGCAAAGCGTCGAGGTCGACCCGGCCGCCGCGCAATTTGTCCGCGACACCTTGCGTATTGCCCTGCATGCACCGGGGCACAGCGTTGCCGCCGCGTTTCTGCATGGCCGCGAAAGTGTGATTCCGACCATGTTCCAGCGCATCCTCGACGACTGGGGCATCGGCATCGAACAGGCGCCGACCTTTCGCTATTACCTGGAACGGCACATCGAGGTCGACTCCGAGGATCACGGTCCGGCGGCGGAGCAACTGCTGGAGCGTCTGGTCGATGGCGATCCGCAGCGCGAAGCCGAGGTCTACGCCAGCGCCATCGCCGCCGTGGAAAGCCGCATCGCCTTGTGGGATGGCCTGCGGGTGAGCATGCGCGAGCCATTGGCGGAGGTGGCCCAATGAACGCCGCCGACTATCAATCCTTCGCCGAGGCCTGGGAAGGCCGCGCGACCATCCGTACCCGCCCGCGGCGGATGCTGGAAAACGACGAACGCCTGATCTATCCGCTCAGTCGCCAACCGTTGGTGCTCAGCGACACCTTCCTGCGTGAGTGCCCGCAGCAGCGTGATTTCGCTCTGGTGCAGACGCTGTACAAGTTCATCAATGACGTGGTGATTTTCGAGACTGAAATCGTCGACAAGACCGCACGCAGCATCGCCAAGAACCGCTTCGCCGTGGCGTTCCCTTTCGCTTGCCGTTACGACGCGATGACCGTGGTGGTCGACGAGGACTACCACGCGCTGGTGGCCATGGATTTCATGCAGCAAACGGTGGCCATGACCGGCATCGAGCCAATCGAACTGCCCGGCGAAATCGAGCTGAGCCGGGCCATCCCCGCCGCAATTGCATTGGCACCGGAACACCTGCGCAGCGCCGTCGAGCTGATCTGCGTGGCCATCGCCGAGAACACCGTGACCGGCGATGTCGCGGCGTTCGCCCGGGACGACACGGTCAAGCCGTCGATCAAGGGCCTGATGGCCGACCACTTGCTCGATGAGGGCCGCCATTCGAGCTTCTGGGCGCGGATGGTGCGCATCTATTGGCACACCGCAAGCACAGCGGATCGCGAAGCCATTGCGCAGATCCTGCCGGTGTTCATCGGCCATTACCTGACCAACGACATCCAGAAAGCCTTCGACCTGCGCCTGATCGATGCCCTGCCGGTCAGCGAGGCCACACGCCATTCGCTGAAGGAGGAAATGACCGGACTGGCCTTCCCGATCAATCGCCACCATCCGCTGGTGGGCAACATCGTCAAGTTCTTCCACAGCAGTTCGCTGCTCGACACACCGTGCGTGCAGCACGCCCTGCGCGATTACCTGGTTTGATGAGGAGGCCGACATGAAACGTCTCGACATTTTGCTGAATGGCGTCAGCCAGGCCATGACCGACCTGGCGCATGAACTTGAACAACACGGTCATTCATTGGCGCGTAGCGGCGCCGCGCAACCGACGATGGATTTGATCATCGACGACGGCTTCATCGGCGCCGGCGATTTCTGCGCCATCCCCCACCTGCATCTGCGTTTGGGTGTCGGGGCGCAAAGCCTTGCCGGTCTGCCGTCACTCGACCTGCTGTGCTTCCTGGGTTCGTCACTGATCAGCCGCGTGCCGATTGCCGATGAGCCGTCCGGCAACGGCCAGGCACTGCGGCAAAGAGTGCTGGCGCAAGTGGTGGACGAAGTGTCGTTGCTGGTCAGCCGCTATTCCCGCGACCCGGAATATTTTCAGCAAGCCGCGGCGGTGACTGCGCCGGATTTCGAACGGATGGAAAACCTGCTGTTCCTCGACAGCCTGGCTTACGTCCATCGCCTCAACGACACGACGAATGTGCCACTGCTGCAACAAGCGCAGATTCCACTGATCGAGCGTCTGCAACAGAGCCTGATCCGTCATGCTGATCGTCCAGCGCTGCACCTCGCCGAGCAGTCGATCAGCTATCGCCAGTTGCATGCGCACAGTCGGGCGATTCAACAGCGCTTGCAGCCCCTGCTCGACCAGCATCCGCAACCCTGGGTCGTCGGCATCTGCCTGCCGAAAAGCCCGGCGCTGTTCGCCTCGATTCTGGCGATCCTCGGCAGCGGTGCGGTATATCTGCCGCTGGAACCGAGCCATCCGTTGCAGCGCCAGCAATACATCCTGCAAAACGCCGGCGCGTTGCTGTTGCTGCACGACGGTTCGCATCCGCTCAGCGAGTCGATCCCGGGGCTGGATGTCAGCCGCATCGACAGCCTCGATGCCGACCTTTCGCAACCGTTGATGCGCCAGCGCCCCGAACTCGATGCGCCGTGCATGGCGCTCTACACCTCGGGCACCACCGGGCATCCAAAAGGAGTGCTGCTCAGCCAGACCAACCTTGCGCACTTCACCGCGTGGTACGCCGACTACGTGCAGTTGCACGCTGAGAGTCGGGTGTTGCAGTTCTCTTCGCTGAGCTTCGATTCGTCACTGATCGACATCTTCCCGACCCTGCTCACAGGCGCCGAACTGGTGGTACCCGACGACACGCAGCGGCGCGATCCACTGCAACTGGTGGCGCTGATCCGCCGCCGACAGTTGACCCATGCCTTCTTGCCGCCGGCACTGTTGAGCATCCTGCCGCTGGAGCAACTGCAAGGCGTGCAACAGCTGATGACCGGCGGCGATGTTTGCGAACCGTTCGTCATCGAGCAACTGACCCGACAAGGCAAACTGCACAACCTCTATGGCCCCACGGAAGCCACGGTGCTGATCACCGCCCGACAACTGAAACCCGGCGACAGCAACCGCAGCCTCGGCGCGCCGATCGCCAACAGCCAGGTGCTGATTCTCGATGACGACCTGCAACCGGTGACGCAGCACACCGTCGGCGAATTGTTCATCGTCGGCCCCGGTGTCTGCCTCGGCTATCTGAACAATCCACAGCAGACTGCCGAGCGCTATCTGACGTTGAATCTGCCGGACGGCCAACAGCTGCGCGCCTACCGCAGTGGCGACATGGCCAAGTGGGGCGAGCACGGCATCGAGCTGTGCGGGCGGCGCGACAATCAGGTGAAGATCCGCGGTTTCCGGGTCGAGCCGGAAGAGATCGAACGCTGCCTGCGCGAGAGCCAGCTGTACCGGCAAATCGCCGTGGTGATCGATAGTCAGCGACGGATTCTGGCGTTCCTCGCCCGGCCGCAATCGGACGCTGCCCGCGATGCGCTGAAAGCCCACGCCCAGCAATTTTTGCCGGACTACATGCAGCCGGTAGCGTGGACTGAATTGCCGCACCTGCCATTCGCCAGCAACGGCAAAGTCGACCGAAAAGCGCTGCTGGCATTGCCGGTAAGCGTGCAGGACAGCGGGCCGAAATGCCTGCCGGCAAACGAGGACGAAGCGCTGCTGCTGCAGATCTGGGCCGAGTTGCTGGAGCTGCCGACCAGCGACATTTCCACCGACGAAAGTTTCTTCAATCTCGGTGGTCACTCGATTCTGCTGTCGCGGATGTTGCTGCGCCTGCGTGAAGAGTTCGGCCGCAGTATCTCGATCAATCGCTTCATCGAACTGCCGACCATCATCAAACTCGCGACCCTGGTGCGCGGTACCGATGACAGCGCCGTGCTCAGCGCCCAGGCCATGGCCGACGCCGAACGCACGCTGGATATCGAGCCGCTGCCGATCAGTCGCATGGGCGATGTGCACAAGGTGATTGTCACGGGTGCCAACAGCTTTGTCGGCGTGCACATCGTCGAGGCGCTGCTCGGTTGGGGCGCCAGCGAAGTGGCGTGTCTGGTGCGCGACGGTGGTGGGCAAACGGCGGCGCAACGCTTCGCCCAGGCGTTGCGCGAGAACCGCCTCGAACATCTGGACCTGAGTCGGGTGCGGGTTTACGCGGCTGACATCTGCCGCCCGCAACTGGGGCTGACTGACGGCGATTATCAGCGGCTGGATCGCGAGTTCGGCGCACTGGTGCACAACGCCGCCAACGTCAATCACGTCCTCGATTACGAGTCGTTGGCAGCGGACAACGTCGAGCCGATTTTCGAACTGCTGCGCCTGTGCGAAGGGCGCAGCAAAAAGGTCTTCAATTTCGTCTCGACGCTGTCGGCTTCAAGCACCGTTGACGCCGAGGGTCGCGTGCTGGAATTGCCCGCTGCAACGACGCCACCGATCTACATTCGAAACGGCTACAACCTGTCGAAATGGGTGGGCGAGCGCATCCTTGAACGGGCGCGCGAACGCGGTGTGCGCGTCAACCTGTATCGCCCCGGCAACATCAGCTTCAACAGCCTCAGTGGCGTCTGCCAGCCGCACAAAAACCGTTTGATGCTGATGCTCAAAGGCTCGATCCAGCTCGGTCAGGTGCCGGCCTTCGCGTTGAATTTCGACCTGATGCCGGTGGACTTTCTCGCCCGTTTCATCGCTTTCCATGCCAGCCGTTATTCGCCCGAGCGGGCGGTGTTCAACCTACACAACCCCGAGCCCTTGAGCTGGGACGCCTATGTCGCCTCGTTCCGCGAAACCGGCAGCGAATTCTCGCTGGTCAGCGTCGCCGACTGGCAGCAACAGCTCGGGCGAGTCGATGCCGACAACGCGCTGTTCGGCGTGCTCGGTTTCTACCTCAACGGCTTCGAGGAAGACATCGGCGACATCTCCCTCATCGGTCACGCCAATGCGCAAGCCGGCGTGCAGCAGATGGGCGCGCACTACCCGCAGAAATCCCCGGCGCTGCTGCGTCGCGGCTGCGATTACCTGAAAGAAATCAACTTCATCTAGTTCATCCAAAAGGAGCAACACCATGAGCACTCTGCAACCGGACACCCTGATCAAAAACCCTCACGGCTGCCACGTGGTTTCTTCGGTAGACGTGCCGGCGGAGGCGGCGCAGGTCTGGGCGGTGGTCGGCAACTTCGGCGGCTTCGACCAGTTCATTCCGGCGCTGTCGCACATCGAAATCACCGGCGAGGGCGTGTCCTCGCTACGCAAGAAATTTTTCAAGGATGGCAACGTGGTGGTCGAGCAACTCAACTCCCGCGACGAGCAGGCGCGGAGCATGACCTGGACAACGATCTACAACACCTTGGGCGTGGCCAATCTGTGGGCGGCGATGAATGTCGAATCGCTGGGGGCGGGGAAGTCGCGGGCGACCTGGACGATTATTGCCGAACCGGCTTCTGGCGGCGAGGAGGCGCTGCCGGGGTTCAAGGACTTCGTGCAGGAGTTTGCCGATGATGCGATGGGGAATGTTTTAAAGCTGTTTGTTTAAAGCTTTAGTTCAGCGGTGATTGCACCACCGCTATCGCTGGCAAGCCAGCTCCCACAGGTTCCAGGTCGGTCACGCATGCTGTGTTCGCCAGAAATCCTGTGGGAGCGGGCTTGCCCGCGATGAACGATAACGCGGTCAGATCTTGAAGCTGTCGACCAACTGCTTCAGGCGATTGGCCTGCTGCGACAACGCATCACAATCCTTCAACGTCTCGTTGAGGTTGGCCACGCTCTGCTGGTTCAACAAGTTGATCTGGTTGACGTCGACGTTGAGGGTTTCCACCACCGCCGTCTGCTCTTCCGTTGCGGCAGCGACCGACTGGTTCATGCCGTCGATTTCGCCAATGCGCTGGGTCACGCTGACCAGACGCAAACCGGCCTGGTTGGCCACTTCAACGCTCTGCTCGCTGGACGCCTGGCTAGCGTTCATGGTGCTGACCGCTTCACGCGAACCGACCTGCAACGAAGTGATCATCTTGTGGATCTCTTCCGCCGATTCCTGGGTGCGGTGAGCAAGGTTACGCACCTCGTCCGCCACCACCGCAAAACCACGACCCGCTTCACCGGCACGCGCCGCTTCGATGGCCGCGTTGAGCGCCAACAGGTTGGTTTGCTGCGAGATGCCTTTGATCACATCGAGGATGTGGCCGATGTTGTCGGTGCTGGCATTCAGGGTTTCGATCTGGGTGCACGACAGGCTGATCTTCTGCGACAGCTCGGTCATCGCCAGAATGGTTTGCTCAACCACCTGACGGCCGTCATCGGCTTGCTCGCTGGCGCCACTGGCGTGTTGCGATGCGTCGGCGGCGTTGCGGGCGATTTCCTGCGTGGCGGCGCCCAGTTCATTGATCGCGGCGGCGACGCTGTTGGTGCGCGCACTTTGCTCGTCGGAGCCGACGATGGAGGCGTTGGACGAGGCCATCACGCGTTGCGACAGGTCATGGACCTGACGGGTTGCCGACGACACTTCGGAAATCGACGCATGAATCCGTTCTACGAACTGGTTGAACGAGCTGCCCAGTTCACCGAATTCGTCTTTGCTTTCCACGACCAGACGACGAGTCAGATCGCCTTCGCCCTGAGCGATGTCCTGCATCGCGCGGCCCATGGTGATCAGGGGACGCATCAACACAGTGATCAACAGACTCAGGAACACGGCAATGGCGCCTACCGCCACGAACATCGCGATCAGCGCCGAGGTACGGAACTGGCTCAGTGCGGCGTAGGCTTTATCGCGATCAATCGACAGACCGATGTACCACTCGGCATTCGGCAGACCGGTGACCGGGGTGAACGACAGGATGCGCTCCTGACCGTTGAGCACCACGTTCTGATTGCCCTTCTCGATGCGCACGTTGGCGTTCGGATAGATGTCCTTCAGGTTCTTCATCACCTGATCTTTGTCCGGGCTGACGATCACCTGACCGTCGCCGCTGACCAGGAATGCATGGCCGAGGCCACCGAAGTCCACCGAGTTGATGATCTTCACCAGGGTTTCCAGGCTCAGGTCACCGCCGACCACACCGAGCAGTTCGCCGTTCTTTTTCACCGGCATGGCGATGGTCACCACCAAACCACCGACGGCGGCCATGTAAGGCGGCGTCAGCATGGTTTTGTCGGCGGCGACCGCTTGCTTGTACCAAGGACGCTGACGCGGGTCGTAACCGTCCGGCATCTTCGCATCAGGGCGCTGGGTGAATACACCGTTGGCCTGGCCGACGTAGGTGAACTGGAAGTTCGAAGTGAAGGCCGGTTGATCAACCAGTCCCGGGAAATCGGCGTCCTTACCCTGGTGGGCAACGTTCTGCGCGAGATTTTCCAGCACCAGAATCCGCCCGCTCATCCAGTTCTGCACGCTGCTGGCGGTCAGGTCGCCGGCCTGCTGTACAGACGACTGCAGATTCTGGCGGATGGTATTTCGCTGCAGATAGTCGTTGTAGAGGGTGAACAAAGCGAAAGCCAGGACCACGACGCCCGAGGCGGCCAACAGGATTTTATGGCTGAACTTGAGATTCATTTCATGGGACTTCTTATGCAAAAGTGGGGATGCGTTCGGGGATGCAACATTCCATGTAGCTCCAAATGTCCAATAGCTGGCAGGCAGCGTTCTGATGGCCGCTCTACTTTGGTGCACGCATGTCTCACCAGTCTGTCGGCACCATTCGCAGAAATCTTAGGGTTGTGAAGGAAATCGATGGCATTTATGGCAGATTCCCGCCGAACGGCGTGCTAGAGCGCCCGCCGAGAAGTTTTTTATGAGCGATGTTTGAGCAGCAGTTGCAAATTCTGTAACCCTTGATGACAATGCGACTAATTATCATTTGTGACGTTCGGGCTGTCGCGTTCATGTCCTCACCTGAGTTTGCAGTACAGGCGCTCTACAGTAGTCATCACGGCTGGCTCAACGCTTGGTTGCGCGCTCGGTTGGGCAACGCCGCCGATGCGGCAGATCTGGCGCAGGACACGTTCGTGCGCCTGCTGCAACGTACCGAACGCCTCGAACTCAAGGCACCCCGCGCCTTCCTGCGTACCATCGCTCGGGGTCTGGTAATCGACCATTGGCGCCGTGAAGAAATCGAACGCGCCTATCTGGAAACCATCGCCCATCTGCCTGAAGCCGAAACGCCGAGTGCCGAAGCCCGGGCGCTGGTCATCGAATTGCTGGAGAACATCGCGCGCATGCTTGAAGGACTGAAGCCGAAAGTGCGTCAGGCATTTCTGCTGGCGCAGTGCGAAGGATTGACCCATAAGCAGATCGCCGAGCACATGGGCTTGTCTCTGCGTTCGGTGGAGCGCTACGTCGCCGATGCGCTGTATCACTGCTATGTGTTGCGGTACGAAAGCTGATGCCTTCGGATAATTTCTCCCTCGGGCGCCGTGCCGAGCCGCAACCGCAAGTGGTCAAACAGGCCATTCACTGGCTGCTGCGCCTGCGCAACAACCACGGCAACTCGCAGTTGAACCGTCAGTGCGAACAGTGGCGTGCCGAACATCATGAGCATGAATTGGCGTGGCAACGGGTGCAGTCGCTGCAAGCCGAGCTGAGCAACAACCTGCGCACAGTGCCCGGCGCACAAGTGGCGTTCAATACGCTGGAAAACAGTGCGCAGGGGTTGGGTCGCCGACAGGCCTTGAAGCTGTTGTCGGGGGCGCTGTTGATGGGCTCGGCGGCATGGCTGGCCAAGGACACCGCCGCATGGCAGCAGTGGAGCGCCGATTACGCTACAGCGACCGGCGAGCGGCGCGGCTTCCAGTTACCGGACGGTACGCGGATCGAACTCAACACCGCCAGTGCGGTAGATCTGGACTACACGGAGCAGCAAAGGCTTATAAAACTGACGCGTGGCGAAATCATCGTCACCTGTGGCGGTTCGGACCAAGGCGCATCGGTCGAGCGACCGTTGCGCGTACAAAGTCGCCATGGTGTTTATGAACCGCAGGGTGCGCGGTTCATCCTGCGGCAGGACAGTGATTGCACGCGACTGAGCGTCACCAGTGGGCGCGTCGCCATTCACGCCGCTGGCAGCTCGATCGAAGCACTGGCCGGGCAGAGTTATCTGATTGATCACCTTCAAGTGCGCCCGGCACCGGCGGTGGATATGGATGTCGCCGCCTGGGTCGATGGCTTGATCGTCACGCACAATATGCGTCTGGGGGATTTCCTGAGCGAGGTCGGTCGCTATCGTCAGGGCTTTCTCAACTGCGCGTCGGACGCGGCCGATTTGCGCTTGTCCGGTGTGTTCCGCCTGGAAGACACCGACAAGCTGCTGGCCATCCTGCCGCAGACCCTGCCGGTGCAATTGCGCTACCGCACTCGCTGGTGGGTAACCCTGGAACGTGTAGCCTGAAATTATTTTGGCGGGTTTTCGCAGCAAGTCCGGCTTAGTCAGTAAGCACTTCAACTCAGCCTTCGCGACTTCCTACGGAAACCCACAATGACTGTCCGCGCTACCTGTAAGAACCCTCTGTATTTCACTGCCGAATCGGGCCTGTTGCGCCATGCCGTTCGGGCTGCGCTGATTTCCACCGCATTGGGTGTTGGGATACTGCCGAGCGTTAGCCTGGCAGTGGGTATCAGTGCCGAAGAAGTCAGCCATCGCTACAACGTCGCCTCCGGACCTTTGGGTGAAGCGTTGAATCAGTTTGCGCGTCAGGCCGGCATCACCTTGGCGATGACGCCACAGCAGACCCAGGGTCGCCAATCTCCGGGCGTACAGGGTGAGTATTCCACCGATCAGGCACTGAGCCATTTGCTCGGCGGTTCGGGTCTGGAAGCGGTCAGCCAGGATGGCAGCAGTTATGTACTGCGTCCGGTAGCCGAAACCGAAGCACTGGCCCTGCCGACCACGGACATCAAAGGCTTCGCCCTCGGCAACGCGCTGGGCAGCATGGACGGCTACAACGCGACCCACAGCCAGATCGCCACCAAAACCAGCACGGCGCTGCTGGAAACCTCGCAAAGCGTGTCCGTGGTCACTCGTGAGCAAATGGACGACCAGGGCTCGCAAACCGTCTCGCAAGCGATGCGCTACACACCGGGCGTGCTCACCAACCCGTACGGCGCCACGCACCGCTATGACTACGTGGCGATGCGCGGTTTCAACGACGGCTCGGTGGATAACATCTACCTCGATGGCCTCAAGTCGATGGGCGACAGCGGCACCTACAGCACCATGCAGGTGGATCCGTATTTTCTTGAGCGCGTGGACATTCTCAAAGGTCCGTCGTCGGTGCTGTATGGACGCAGTTCGCCGGGCGGTCTGGTGGCACTGACCAGCAAAAAACCGCTGTATGAGGCCTACCATCAGGTTCAAGCCACGATCGGCACTCAGGGCCAGCGCGGGGTCGGTTTCGACTTCAGCGGTCCGGTCGATGACGACAAGCGCATCGCCTATCGTCTGACCGGTTTGACCGATCAGTCCGACACGCAATTCGACCACAACAAGGAAAAACGCTTCGCCCTCGCACCGACCCTCAGCATTGATTTCAGCGAGGACACTTCGCTGACACTACAGGCGTATCTGCAACATGACCCGGATGGCGGCTACCACGGTGGCGTACCGGCTGACGGCACGATCCATCAGCACAATGGCCAGCGGATCTCTCCAAACTTCTTCGAAGGCGAGCCGGGAATCGATGGCTACTCGCGCGATCAGCAGTCGTTCGGTTATCAGTTCGAACACCGCTTCAACGATGTCTTCACCGCACGCCAGAATTTCCGTTACCTCGACTCGAAAGTAAACATGGATCAGGTCTACGCCTATGGCTGGACCACGCCGACCAGCAACGAGCTGAACCGCTACTACACAGGTGGTGACGAGCGCTTGCATGCGTTTATCGTCGACAACATGCTCCAGGCCGAATTCTTCACCGGCGCGACCAAGCACACGGTACTGATGGGTGCGGATTATCAGCGACGCAAGACCGTGGTCGACTGGGCCAGCGGCGGCCTCGCGCCGATCAACGCGTTTAACCCGGTTTATGGCAACTCGGCGATCGACATGTACGGTGAGACCAGCTACCTGCGTCGCCTGGAGCAGACCGGCGTTTACCTGCAAGACCTGATCGAGATGGACAAGTGGCGCTTCTCGCTGGGTCTGCGTCAGGACTGGGTCGAGACCTCTGACGAAAATCGCATCGCCGAAGCCGGGCGTTCGCTGGGCACCGAAATCAACGACCGACGCACCAAGCTGACAGGGCGTGCGGGCGCGCTGTATCTGTTCGATAACGGCCTGGCGCCGTATATCAGCTACTCCGAGTCGTTCAACCCCAATTCCTATGCTGACAGCGCGGGCAACCCGCTGGCTCCAACCGATGGCACCCAATGGGAAGTCGGCCTGAAGTATCAGCCACCAGGCACCGATAACCTGTTCACTGCGTCGCTGTTCCGCATCGATCAGGAAAACCTGGCGACCAAACTGCCGCAGGAAAACTTCTATCGCGCTGTAGGCGCTGTTCGCTCTCAGGGGCTGGAACTGGAAGCGCACATGCAGTTGACCGATAACCTGAAGTTACTCGGCAGCTATACCTTCACCGATATCGAATACTCGAAGTCGATGGTCAGCACCCTGAGCACGGCGACCGACGTGATCGAGAACAAAGGCAATTCGCCGACCCAAGCGCCGCGTCATATGGCCTCATTGTGGGCCGACTACAAGTTCGACAGCGCAGCACTGGATGGCCTTCGTTTAGGCGGCGGTGTGCGTTATGTCGGCTATAGCTGGGCAGATGCCGAAAACACCTTGAAGGTGCCGTCCTACACCTTATTCGACGCATCGATCGGCTATGACTTGGGCAAAGTCGGCTTGAAGGGCGTTGACGTACGTCTCAACGCAAACAATCTGACAAACGAGTCCTACGTGGCTTCCTGCGCCAGTCTGAACTTCTGTTACATGGGTGAAGAGCGCAACGTCACCGCGACCGTCAGCTACCAGTTCTAAACCATTGCCTTGTGCATAAAAAAGCCAGCCCCTGACCTTCAGGGGCTGGCTTTGTCGTCTCTGTGGGGAAATTTTTCGTGCGCGCATTTCTGGTTTTGTTGCATCGCTATATCGGATTGGCCACAGCAGTGTTTCTGCTGCTGGCCGGGATCACGGGAAGCATTCTGGCGTTCAATCATGAGCTGGATGAGTGGTTGAACCCGCAGTTTTATGCGGCGTCTGCCGAGGGTGAGCGACTGGCACCGGGGGCGCTGGTGGATGCGGTGCAAACGGCTCATCCGAAACTGCAGGTCTGGTACATGGAGTACCCGCATGAGGTCGGGCATACGGCGTTGCTGGCAGCAGTTCCACGCAATGATCCGGCGACCGGCAAGCCGTTCGATGAGCGTAATCAGGTGTTCTATCTGGACCCGGTCAGTGCCGAGCAGAAGGGGCAGCGTTACTGGGGAGAGTGTTGCTTTGCGCGAGAGAACTTTGTCCCGTTCATTCTCGAATTCCACTACAACCTGACGTTGCCGGGTAACTGGGGATTGCTGTTGATGGGGCTGGTCGCCATTGCCTGGGTGATCGATTGTTTTGTGGCGCTGTGGCTGACATTGCCGCGTGGAAAGCCGTTCTGGAAGAAGTGGTCGACCGCCTGGAAGGTGAAAGGCGGGCATGCCTATCGTCTCAACTTCGATCTGCACCGAGCCGGGGGACTATGGCTATGGCTGTTGTTGCTGCCGATCGCGATCAGCAGCGTGGCCATGAACTTGCCGAGTCAGGTGTTCAAGCCCGCAGTGTCGTTGTTTTCAGCAGTTGAACCGAGCGTCTATGAAGCTCGAGGACGAATGCCTCCCTCGGAATTGGGAGTGACTCAACTGAGTTATCAACAGGCTTACGACAGGGCATTGCAGGAGGGGAAAAGGTTGGGGCTGACAGCGGCGATCGGGGAGTTGTATTACAGCTTTGAGTACAACTTTTACGGTGCAGGGTTCGGACAACATGACACCGAGGCCCATGGCAAATCCTGGTTGTTCTTCCATGGTACGGACGGGCGATTATTAGGGCAGGAAATCGCGGGACAGGGAACGTTGGGAGAGCGGTTCTATCGGTTGCAGCTGCCGATACATGGGGGACGGATCATTGGTTTCACTGGGCAAGTAATGATCGCGGTATTAGGTATCTTGATTGCGACATTGTCAGTGACGGGCGTCTACATCTGGTGGCGCAAGTGGCAAGCGCGGCGTATCAGCAAGGCACGTAAAGCCGTTTGATCGTTTGATCGTTTGATTTGATAGGCCCTGAAACGAGAAAACCCCTGTCTGGATTAGCAGACAGGGGTCTCGGAATTCAATCTTGACGATGACCTACTCTCACATGGGGAAACCCCACACTACCATCGGCGATGCATCGTTTCACTTCTGAGTTCGGGATGGGATCAGGTGGTTCCAACGCTCTATGGTCGTCAAGAAATTCGGGTACTGAGTCGTGACCAGAT
>NZ_JBYSZA010000033.1:0-62750 GCF_058786735.1 Pseudomonas sp. FW305-7 | reverse complement strand
TTGAATCTCAAGGAGTTTTCCGTTTCGACTGCGCCGGAAGTGGGGCGAATTATAGACCTCTGGAATCTGCCGTCAACACCTATTTTCATATTTCTGTCACATCGGTCAAAAAAGCCCGAAAACGCGAAGGCCGACCTTAAAAGGTCGGCCTTCTGTGCACTGCCCTTCTATTTACAAGCTAGGGAAGGCGAACTGCGACGCTTCATGGCTCGCACGCTGCGGCCAGCGCTGGGTGATGGCCTTGCGACGGGTATAGAAGCGCACACCATCCGGACCATAGGCATGCAAATCGCCGAACAGCGAACGCTTCCAGCCGCCGAAGCTGTGATAAGCCACTGGCACCGGCAACGGCACGTTGACGCCAACCATGCCGACTTCGATCTCGTCGCAGAACAGCCGCGCCGCTTCACCGTCACGGGTGAAGATGCAAGTACCGTTGCCGTATTCGTGATCGTTGATCAGCTGCATCGCCTCTTCCAGGCTGTTCACCCGGACAACGCACAGCACTGGCCCGAAAATCTCTTCTTTATAGATACGCATCTCAGGGGTGACGTTGTCGAACAGGCAGCCACCGAGGAAGAAGCCCTCTTCATGCCCCGCCACGCTCAGACCACGACCGTCGACCACCAGGGTCGCGCCCGCTGCCACGCCGTCATCAACGTAACCGCTGACTTTGTCTCGCGCCTGACCAGTCACCAGTGGCCCCATGTCCAGACCGCACGAAGTGCCAGCGCCGATTTTCAGTGCCTTGATCTGTGGGACCAGTTTGGCCACCAGCGCATCCGCCACCTGATCGCCGACACACACGGCAACCGAGATTGCCATGCAGCGCTCACCGCAGGAACCGTACGCTGCGCCCATCAATGCGCTGACCGCGTTGTCCAGGTCGGCATCCGGCATCAGCACCGCGTGGTTCTTCGCGCCACCCAGTGCCTGAACACGTTTGCCGCGCTTGGTGCCTTCGGCGTAGATGTATTCAGCAATCGGCGTCGAACCGACGAAACTCAGCGCTTTGACTTCCGGCGCTTCGATCAGCGCGTCTACCGCAGTCTTGTCGCCATGGACCACACTCATCACGCCTTTCGGCAGACCGGCTTCCAGCAGCAACTGGGCGATCAGCAGAGTGGAGCTTGGATCCCGCTCGGACGGTTTGAGGATGAAGCAGTTGCCGCAGACGATCGCCAGCGGGTACATCCACAGCGGCACCATGGCCGGGAAGTTGAACGGCGTGATGCCGGCAACAATGCCCAGCGGCTGGAAGTCCGACCATGCGTCGATGTTCGGACCGACGTTACGGCTGTACTCGCCCTTGAGGATTTCCGGAGCTGCGCAGGCGAACTCGACGTTCTCGATACCGCGCTTCAATTCACCGGCGGCGTCTTCCAGGGTCTTGCCGTGTTCTTCACTGATCAATTGCGAGATGCGCGCTTCGTTCTGCTCCAGCAGTTGCTTGAAGCGGAACATCACCTGTGCACGCTTGGCCGGTGGCGTATTACGCCATGCCGGGAATGCAGCCTTGGCGGCATCAATGGCTTTCTGGATGGTTGCCTGGCTCGCCAATGGCAGTTTGTGGATCGCCTGACCGGTGGACGGGTTGAACACATCAACCGCGCGACCGTTCTCGGTCACCAGTTCGCCATTGATCAAATGCGGGATAACGCTCATCGAAAACTCCTGAATTTTTGTCCGCAGACGCCCGCGAGGGGCGCCGGCTGTTTGTACTTATATATAGAGGGAAAAATCAGTCGAGCTTGTTCAGCACTTCGCCGACCGCGTCGAACAGACGATCGAGGTCTTGCGGCTTGCTGTTGAAGGTTGGGCCGAACTGCAGGGTGTCGCCGCCGAAGCGCACGTAGAACCCGGCTTTCCACAGGGCCATGCCCGCTTCGAACGGACGTACGATGGCGTCGCCATCACGATGGGCAATCTGGATCGCACCGGCCAGGCCGTAGTTACGGATGTCGATGACGTTCTTCGAACCTTTCAGACCGTGCAGTGCGTTTTCGAAATGCGGTGCAACCTCGGCCACGCTCTGCACCAGGTTTTCCTTTTGCAGCAGGTCGAGTGCCGCCAGGCCAGCGGCGCATGCCACCGGGTGTGCCGAGTAGGTGTAACCGTGGGGGAATTCCACAGCGTATTCCGGGGTCGGCTGATTCATGAAAGTCTGGTAGATCTCAGAGCTGGCAATCACTGCGCCCATCGGGATCGCGCCGTTGGTGACTTGCTTGGCGATGCACATCAGGTCCGGGGTCACACCGAAACTGTCGGCACCGAACATCGAACCGGTACGGCCGAAACCGGTGATCACTTCGTCGAACACCAGCAGGATGTTGTGCTGATCGCAGATCTCGCGCAGACGTTTCAGGTAACCCTGTGGCGGAACCAGTACGCCAGCGGAGCCGGCCATTGGTTCAACGAACACCGCCGCGATGTTCGACGCGTCGTGCAGTTCGATCAGCTTCAGCAACTCATCGGCCAGGGCGATACCGCCCTGCTCCGGCATGCCACGAGAGAACGCATTGCTCGCCAGCAAGGTGTGCGGCAGGTGATCGACATCCATCATCGCCTGACCAAACAGCTTGCGGTTGCCGTTGACGCCGCCGAGGCTGGTGCCGGCGATGTTCACGCCGTGGTAGCCACGGGCGCGGCCGATCATTTTGGTTTTGGTCGCCTGACCTTTCAGGCGCCAGTAGGCACGCACCATTTTCACCGCGGTGTCGGCGCACTCGGAACCGGAATCGGTGAAGAACACATGGTTCAGGTTGCCCGGGGTCAGGTCAGTGATTTTCTCCGCCAGTTGGAACGACAGCGGATGGCCGTACTGGAAGCCCGGCGAGTAATCCAGCGTGCCGAGTTGTTTCGATACCGCTTCCTGAATTTCCTTGCGGGTGTGCCCGGCGCCGCAGGTCCACAGACCCGACAGCGAGTCGTACACCTTGCGGCCCTTGTCGTCGATCAGCCAGCTGCCTTCTGCGCCAACGATCAGACGCGGGTCGCGCTGAAAGTTGCGGTTGGCGGTGTACGGCATCCAGTGCGCGTCCAGCTTCAGTTGGCTGGCCAGTGGCGACTGTGCGTTTTCAGGCATGTTCATCGGGCAAAACCTCGCAGGGCATAAGCTTCAGGGAGATGGAAAGCGTTGTTGCAGCTAAATTGCCACGGCGATAAAGTCGGTGAAATTCAACTCTTCTAACCTTCAGTTAGAACCCTGCTAAACATTGAGAATAAAAACATGAGCAGCCGCCGCCCCGATCCGCTGGCCCAGGTCAGTGACTTTGATATCCGCCTGCTGCGGATTTTTCGCAGTGTGGTGGAGTGCGGCGGGTTTTCGGCGGCGGAAACCGTGCTCGGCATCGGTCGTTCGGCGATCAGCCAGCAGATGAGCGATCTCGAGCAACGACTCGGATTGCGTTTGTGTCAGCGTGGCCGTGCGGGATTTTCGCTGACCGAAGAAGGCCGCGAGGTTTATCAATCGGCGTTGCAGCTATTAAGTGCGCTGGAAAGCTTTCGCACCGAGGTCAATGGCCTGCACCAGCATTTGCGTGGCGAGTTGATCATCGGCCTGACCGATAATCTGGTCACGCTGCCGCACATGCGCATCACCCACGCCCTCGCCCAGTTGAAGGAGCGCGGGCCGGATGTGCAGATTCAGATCCGCATGATCGCGCCCAACGAAGTCGAACAAGGTGTGCTTGATGGCCGCTTGCATGTTGGTGTGGTGCCGCAGGCCAGCGCATTGTCGGGGCTGGAATATCAGCCGCTGTATAGCGAGCGCTCACTGCTGTATTGCGCGGTCGGGCACCCGCTGTTTTATGTCGATGACAAGCAACTCGATGACGAGCGCCTTAACAGTCAGGACGCGATTGCCCCGACGTTTCGTTTGCCGGCGGATATTCAGGCGCATTACCAGGCGCTCAACTGCACCGCCAGTGCCTCGGACCGTGAGGGCATGGCGTTTCTGATTCTGACTGGGCGTTATATCGGTTATTTGCCGGATCACTACGCCAGCCTTTGGGTGCAACAGGGGCGCTTGCGTGCGCTGAAGGCGAACACGCGTTTTTATGATCTGAGCCTCGCATCGGTCACGCGCAAGGGTCGCCGCCCACATTTGGTGCTTGAAAGCTTTTTGGAGAGTCTGGCGGCGACGCGGTGAAAATCTTCAAAGGCCCAGCCATATTGGGCTCTGGCGGGACGCTCAGCCAATAACCTGAGCAAGTGGACAGCTTTTTGCAAAGCAGGATCAATCTCGATCCATCAACAAGAAGCCCAAGCCCATGCAGCCAGATTCCGCACCGTCCAGCGATTTGATCTACGGCCTCAACGACCGCCCCAAACCGCTCGCCGCGATCCTCGCGGCGCTGCAACACGTGCTCGCCAGTTTTGTCGGCATCATCACCCCGCCCCTGGTGATCGGCTCGGCGCTCGGTTTGACCGCACACCTGCCCTACCTGATCAGCATGGCCTTGATGGTTTCGGGCGTCGGCACGTTTATTCAGGCGCGTAGGCCGTTCGGCATTGGCGCCGGGATGATCTGTTTACAAGGCACCAGTTTTGCCTTTCTCGGTGCGGTGCTGTCGGCGGGGTTTCTGGTCAAGCAGCGTGGCGGCAGCCCGGAGGACATTCTGGCGATGATCTTCGGCGTGTGCTTTTTCGGCGCGCTCGTGCAGATCGTCCTCAGTCGTTTCATTGGCCAGTTGCGCCGGGTGGTTACCCCACTGGTGACCGGGATTGTCATCACGCTGATCGGCATCAGTCTGATCAAGGTCGGCATCACCGATCTGGGCGGCGGTTTCAATGCGCCGGACTTCGGCGCGCCGGGCAATCTGGCGCTGGGTGTATTTGTGTTGCTGACGATCATTCTGCTCAACCGCTCGAACACGCCATGGGTGCGCTTGTCAGCAATCATCATCGGTTTGGTGCTTGGCAGCCTGGCGGCGTGGTTCAGTGGGAAACTGGTGCCGCAGCCATTGCCCGACTTGCCGCTGGTAAGCCTTCCTACACCATTCAAGTTCGGATTCAGCTTCGACTGGACGGCTTTCCTGCCCGTCGCGCTGATTTATCTGATCAGCACCATCGAAACCGTCGGCGACCTCACCGCCAACTGCATGCTCGCCCGGCAACCAATCAGCGGCCCTTCTTATATAAGTCGCCTGCGTGGCGGGGTGCTCGGTGATGGCGTGAGCTGCATGATCGCCGCGACCTTCAGCGCCTTTCCCAACACAACCTTTGCGCAGAACAACGGCGTGATCCAGTTGACCGGCGTTGCCAGCCGCTACGTCGGGTTGTACATCGGCGCGATCCTGTTTTGCCTTGGACTGTTCCCGATGATCGGCGCGGTGTTGCAACAGATTCCGAAACCGGTGCTCGGCGGCGCGACATTGGTGATGTTCGGCGCCGTCGCTGCTGCCGGCGTACGCATCCTCGCGCAGTCGCCGCTGGATCGGCGCAGCATGCTGATCATCGCCACGTCGTTCGGCGTCGGTCTGGGCATCGCCGCGCAACCGAACCTCTTGCACTTGCTGCCAAAGCTTGTGCAGAACCTGTTCGATTCAGCGATTACCAGCGGCGGACTGACCGCAATCATCCTTTGCCTGTTGTTGCCGGAGGCCAAAACCGGGTCTGCCGAAGTACATGCACCACTGAACAAGATCGAACAGGCGTAACGGTTTTATCGCTTCAGGGCTTGTCGGATGCCTGTGGGTGCGCTATCAACGCAATTGGTTGCACCCACAGACAAACCCGGAAGTGCCTATGACCTTTGAAGTCCCCGCTCACGGCGGCAAGCCCGCCAGCCGCATTCGTCAGAAGAACGAAGAGACCATCCTCAAAGCCGCCGAAGACGAGTTCGCCCGTCACGGGTACAAAGGCACCAGCATGAACACCATCGCGCAGAATGCCGGGTTGCCCAAGGCGAACCTGCATTACTACTTCACCAACAAGCTTGGGTTGTACGTCGCGGTGCTGAGCAACATCATCGAGCTGTGGGACAGCACCTTCAACACCCTCACCGCCGAGGACGATCCGGCCGAAGCGCTGACCCGCTACATCCGCGCAAAAATGGAATTCTCCCGCCGTCAGCCGCAAGCCTCGCGCATCTTCGCGATGGAAGTGATCAGCGGTGGCGAATGCCTGAGCGAATATTTCAATCAGGACTACCGCACCTGGTTCCAGGGCCGCGCGGCGGTGTTTCAGGCGTGGATCGATGCGGGCAAAATGGACCCGGTCGATCCGGTGCACCTGATCTTCCTGTTGTGGGGCAGCACCCAGCATTACGCCGACTTCGCCACGCAGATCTGCCGCGTCAGCGGGCGCAGCAAGTTGACCAAGCAGGACATGGAAGACGCCGGCAACAACCTGATCCGCATCATTCTCAAAGGCTGCGGCCTCACCCCTTCTATTTAAGACGTTTATGCCTTTCACCCTCAGCGGTTTTTGCGAGTACCGCGAAGAGATTCGCAAAAGCCGCTTTATCACCTACGCCACGCCGATTGGCAGCCCCGCCGATGCGCAGGCGTTCTTCGAGCAACACAGCGACTTGAACGCCTCACACAATTGCTGGGCGTGGAAACTCGGCGATCAATATCGCAGCAATGATGACGGTGAACCCGGCGGCACGGCCGGGCGACCGATACTGGCTGCGATTGAAGCGCAGGATTGCGATCAGGTCGCGGTGCTGGTGATTCGCTGGTATGGCGGCATTCAACTGGGCACCGGCGGATTGGCTCGGGCCTACGGCGGTGGCGCGAACAAATGCCTGCAAACGGCGGCGAAAGTCGAGTTGATCAGCCGTGTGCCGCTGCGTTGTGCCTGCGCGTTTGCCGAATTGGCGCTGGTGAAATTGCGCGTGGCGGATCTCGGCGGGTTGGTGGTGGAAGAAAATTTCACCGCCAATGGCGTGGAGTTGCAGTTGGCAGTGGGCGAAGCGCAGATTGATTTGTTGCAGAGCCAATTGGCCGATCTCAGCCGTGGGCGGATTCTCTTGCAGCGGTGAAGCAAGATAAAAAGAAGGCTGCGATCTTTTAGGGCACAGCCCATATCCCTTATTCCACCGAGTTGCCCACATCTGCTGTGCACCCGACTGTGGATAACCTGAGTACATTCCGCTGTAACCCTTCTGTCACGCGGGTTTGCGGGGTTTGCTCACTTTTCGCTCAATTCGCCAGACGAAATGCAAATCCCACGCAAAAACAACCAGTTAGCCGCGTTTATCACCATTAGAAGAAAGCCCCCCAGTGCTTATGCCCGGGTTTTCCGCTTGCGCACAATAACTGTGGAACAACCTGTGGATAACCCGTTCATGGCTGGCGCAGTCGCAGGTATTGCATAGGTCCCACCGGTTTGTTCATTTTTTGATCAATGGCCGACGGGCAAAACTGGAGCCTGCTCAATGGCTTTGCGCCGAATTGGTGCCATGAATCAGCTCGATTCCGGCTGCGAAGCTCTGTGTTCAGCCCTTGCGAGCAGGCACTGCACAGGTTCCTGACTCAATGGCCAGGAAATTGCTTTATCCACAGGCATAACTCCAAGCCAGTCGAGCCTGCCATGCCCATCGCCGATTCAATCCCGCGCCTGCAACTGCGCCATATCAGCAAACGCTACCCCGGTTGTCTGGCCAATGACGCCATCGACCTGAGCATCGCCCCCGGGGAAATCCACGCCCTGCTCGGCGAGAACGGCGCGGGCAAAAGCACGCTGATGAAGATCATCTACGGCGTCACCCAGGCCGATGCGGGGGAGATGCTCTGGCAAGGCCAACGGGTAACTATCCGCAATCCGGCGCAGGCACGGCAGTTGGGCATCGGTATGGTGTTCCAGCATTTTTCACTGTTCGAAACGCTAAGCGTGGCGCAAAACATTGCGCTCGCGATGGGCGCCAAGGCCGGAACGCCGAAGCAGCTGGAACCGAAAATTCGTGAAGTCTCGCGCCGCTACGGCATGGCGCTGGAACCTGAGCGACTTGTCCACAGCCTGTCGATCGGCGAGCGGCAACGGGTGGAAATCATTCGTTGCCTGATGCAGGACATCCGCCTGCTGATCCTCGATGAACCCACTTCGGTGCTGACGCCACAGGAAGCCGACGAGTTGTTCGTTACCTTGCGCCGTCTCGCCGCCGAGGGCTGCAGCATTCTGTTTATCAGCCACAAACTCGCTGAGGTGCGCGCCTTGTGCCATAGCGCCACGGTATTGCGCGGTGGGCGCGTGGCCGGGCATTGCGCGCCGGCCGAGTGCTCGGATCAACAGTTGGCGCAGTTGATGGTCGGCGAAGCGGCGGCACTCATCGGCGACTATCCGAAGGTCGGCGGTGGCGCGGCGTTTTTGCAGGTCAGTGGCTTGAGTTGGCACAACCCCGACCCATTCGGCTGCTCGCTGACGGCTGTCGACTTGCAAGTGCGCAGCGGTGAAATCGTCGGCATCGCCGGGGTCGCTGGTAATGGTCAGGATGAATTGCTCGCGCTGCTCAGTGGCGAACAAACCCTGCCCCGTGCCGAGGCTGCGACCATTCGATTCGGCGAAAAAAGCGTCGGTGATTTACGCCCCGATGCGCGACGCAAACTCGGCCTGGCATTCGTGCCTGCCGAGCGACTCGGTCACGGCGCGGTACCGGAATTGAGTCTGGCGGACAACGCCCTGCTTACCGCTTTCCAGCAAGGACTGGTCAGCAACGGCTTGATCGAGCGTGGCAAAGTCGAAGCCCTCGCCGAAACAATCATTCAGCGCTTCGGCGTGAAAACCCCGGGCCCCCAAGCCGCCGCGCGCAGTCTGTCCGGCGGCAACCTGCAGAAGTTCATCCTCGGCCGGGAAATCCTTCAGCAACCGCAACTGCTGATCGCTGCGCACCCGACCTGGGGCGTTGACGTCGGCGCCGCCGCCACCATCCACCGCGCACTGATCGCGCTGCGCGATGCCGGCGCGGCGATTCTGGTGATTTCCGAAGACCTCGACGAACTGTTCCAGATCAGCGACCGCCTCGGCGCGTTGTGCGGCGGCAGGCTGTCGGCACTGCAAAACACCACAGACACCTTATTGAGCGACGTTGGCGGCTGGATGGCCGGTCAGTTTGACGTCGCGCAAAAACACGCCACGGTTTAACGGAGCTTTCAACCATGCTGCTTTCCCTCGAACCCCGTGGCCAGCAATCGCGCCTGATGCTCTGGTGCTCGCCGTTGCTGGCGGCGGCGCTGACGCTCGGTTGCGGTTCGCTGCTGTTCATCGCCCTCGGCCATGATCCGCTGCAAACCTTGTACACCTTGCTGATTGCGCCGGTCAGCGACGTGTATGGCGTCTCGGAATTGCTGGTCAAAGCCCTGCCGATTCTGCTCTGCGCGCTCGGTCTGGCGGTGGCCTATCAGGCGCGCATCTGGAACATCGGCGCCGAAGGTCAATTACTCCTCGGCGCATTGGCCGGCAGTGCCCTGGCGGTGAACATCATCGACATGCAAAGCCGTTGGGCGCTGGTGTTGATTCTGCTTACCGGCACCCTCGCCGGTGCGGCGTGGGCCGGGCTGACGGCGTGGTTGCGCACGCGCTTCAACGCCAACGAAATCCTCACCAGCATCATGCTCAATTACATTGCGCTGAACCTGCTGCTGTTCTGCGTGCATGGGCCGCTGAAAGACCCGGCCGGGTTCAACTTTCCCGAATCGGCGATGTTCGGTGACGCCAGCCGTTTGCCGTTGTTGCTGGAGGATGGCCGCGTGCACGCCGGGGTGTATTTCGCCCTGCTTGCACTGGTTGCGGTGTGGGTGTTGTTGCAGAAAAGTTTTGTCGGTTTCCAGATCAAAGTGCTCGGGCTGGACAAGCGCGCGGCAGGGTTTGTCGGCTTTCGCGAGAAGCGCCTGATCTGGCTGGCGCTGTTGATCAGTGGCGGCTTGGCCGGGCTCGCGGGTGTCTGCGAAGTGACTGGGCCGATCGGCCAATTGGTGCCGCAGGTGTCGCCGGGTTATGGCTATGCGGCGATTACCGTGGCGTTTCTCGGGCGACTCAATCCGCTCGGGATTCTGTTCTCTAGCCTGTTGATGGCGCTGCTGTACATCGGTGGCGAGAGCGCGCAGATGAGTCTGAATCTGCCGCAAGCGATCACCCAGTTGTTTCAGGGAATGATGCTGTTTTTCCTGCTCGCCTGTGACGTGCTGATCCTCTATCGGCCGCGCCTGAACCTGCGCTGGACACGGCGTACTTCGACCACCGCCGTAACCGCCGGAGCGCTGTGATGGATATCGATCTGTTGAGCAATATTTTCTACGCCATGGTGCGTTGCGGCACGCCGCTGTTGCTGGTGGCGCTGGGCGAACTGATCTGCGAGAAGAGCGGCGTGCTCAACCTCGGCCAGGAAGGAATGATGCTGTTTGGCGCGGTGATCGGTTTTATCGTCGCCCTCAACAGCGGCAACCTGTGGCTCGGTGTGTTGCTGGCGATGCTTGCCGGGATGTTGCTGTCGTCGCTGTTTGCCCTGGTGGCGCTGGTGTTCAACGCCAATCAGGTCGCGACCGGGCTGGCGCTGACGATTTTTGGTGTAGGGCTGTCGACCTTCGTTGGCGCGGCGTGGGTCGGTAAACCCTTGGCCGGGTTTGAACCGTTGTCGATTCCGTATTTGAGTGAAATCCCGCTGATCGGGCGGATGCTGTTCGCTCAGGATCTGCTGGTGTATCTGTCGTTTGCGCTGTTTGCACTGGTAGCGTGGGTGATCATCAAAAGCCGTGTCGGGTTGATCATTCAAGCGGTTGGTGAAAACCCGGATGCGGCCAGTGCGATGGGCTTGCCGGTATTGACGGTGCGCACACTGGCGGTGCTGTTTGGCGGCGCGATGGCCGGGTTGGCCGGGGCGTATCTGTCGCTGGCGTATACGCCGATGTGGGCGGAAAACATGACCGCCGGGCGCGGCTGGATTGCCTTGGCACTGGTGGTGTTTGCCAGTTGGCGGGTGTGGCGGTTGTTGCTCGGGGCGTATCTGTTCGGCCTCGCCAGCATCCTGCATCTGGTGGCGCAGGGGTTGGGGCTGGCGATTCCATCGAGTCTGTTGGCGATGCTGCCGTATGTGGCGACGATTGTGGTGTTAGTGGTGTTGTCACGCGATGCGGTTCGGACTCGGTTGTATGCACCGGTGTCGCTGGGGCAGCCTTGGCAATCAGGGCATTAGGGCGGTGATCTCACTGGCCCCATCGCTGGCAAGCCAGCTCCCACAGGTATTTGTGGTGTGGCGGATATCTCATTCATATCCGAGATCCCTGTGGGAGCTGGCTTGCCAGCGATGGGGCCCGAACAGGCAACACCTGAGCAACGCCCCACGCCAGTTCAAAGAACAAGAAGATCACCAACAATGAACTGGCGCCATGGAGCAGCGCATAGCCCTGCCAAGCCGCAAACAGAAACCGCGCCACTGCGTCATAACGTCCATAAAGCGCCTGCGGATCACGAATCCGCAGCACCGCCCACACGCAAACAACTGAGCCCAGCAGATTCGCCATCAGCACATGCACAGGCTGGAATGCCGGCAAGTCACCCGGCAGATTCAGCGCGGTCAAAAAACCATGCACAACGGCAAAGCTCCACGGCGTGGCAAATGCCGCCGTCACGATCAGGTCATACCAGGCACTGCCGCGCACCACGTTTCGATACTGCGTTGAAGTCCACATCATCCATGCTCCAGAAATTTGAGGAGCAAGCACGGTAAAGCCTGGAGTATGCTCCAGGGTCAATAGCCCTTTTGAGAGCCCGCATGCGCATCGGTGAATTAGCCCTGGCCAGCGCCGTCAGCCGCGATACTTTGCGTTTCTACGAGCAACGCGGATTGATCGCGGCACAACGCAGCGCCAACGGTTATCGCGACTATCCACCGGAAATTGTGCAACTGGTGCTCTACATCAAGACTGCGCAACGGCTGGGCTTTACCCTCAGCGAGATCGGCAACAGTGTTGCCGCGCTGTGGAAAGCGCCCGATCCGGAAAACGCCGTGGCGCAGTTGCTGCGCGACAAACTGCAACTGATCGAAACCCGCATGAGCGAACTCGACGCGCTCCGTCAGGAGTTGCAACTACGGCTCGGTCAGGCGTGTCCATTGAATCCGTGAACCGTAACTTTCAAGGAACCCATCATGTCCCAGGCAAAAAATGCACTGATCATCGGCGCCTCCCGTGGCTTGGGCCTCGGGCTGGTGAAAACCCTGCTGGCTGACGGCTGGCAAGTGACGGCCACCGTGCGCAATCCGCAAAAGGCCGAGGCGCTGCAAGCGCTGGGCAAGGTGCGCATCGAGAAGCTGGATATGGATGATCAGCAAGCGGTCATCGCCCTGAGTCAGCAACTCAAGGGCGAAACCTTCGACCTGCTGTTCGTCAACGCCGGGGTCAAAGGTCCGGATATACAAACATCGGGCGGGGCGACCCTGGCCGAAGTCGGGCAACTGTTTTTCACCAATGCCGTGGCGCCGATCAATCTGGCCCAGCGTTTTGTCGGGCAGATCCGCGATGGCAGCGGCGTGCTGGCGTTCATGAGTTCGGTGCTCGGCAGCGTGACCATGCCCGATGCGCCGGAACTGGCGCTGTACAAGGCAAGCAAGGCTGCGCTGAATTCGATGACCAACAGTTTCGTGACCCAGTTGGGCGAGCAGAAACTCACCGTGCTGTCGCTGCATCCGGGCTGGGTGAAGACCGACATGGGTGGTGAAGGCGCCGACATTGATGTCGAAACCAGCACGCGCGGTTTGATTGATCAGGTGAATGCGTTTACCGGCAAGGGCGGGCATCACTTTGTGAATTACAAGGGTGAAACCATTCCCTGGTAAACAACCCAAATCCTGTGGGAGCCGGGCTTGCCCGCGATGACGGAGTGTCAGTGGCCATATAAGGTGCTGATCCGACGCCATCGCTGGCAAGCCAGCTCCCACAGGGATATGAGTTGTCCGGTCGGGTGGGGCTTGCCCGATGCAACAATTTGTTTGAAACTGCGCACCTCGTCCTTCGCGGCGACCCTGGATCAGCAGACAGGGCATCACTGAGCTGGCAACCCTGAACCCAACTTTCAGAGGAGCCGGCAAATGCCCGCGACCCGTACCTGGTTAAAAAATCCCCTCGCTATTTTCACGGCCAACGCGCTTGATGCCCGTGGCGGTCTGGTGCTGCAAGACGGCGTGATCGTCGAAGTGCTCGCTGCCGGTCAACAGCCTTCGGCGCCGTGCAATGAAGTGTTCGATGCCCGTGAGCATGTGATCCTGCCGGGCCTGATCAACACCCACCATCACTTCTATCAAACCCTGACTCGCGCCTGGGCGCCGGTGGTCAATCAGCCGTTGTTCCCGTGGCTGAAAACCCTGTACCCGGTGTGGGCGCGCCTGACACCCGAGAAACTTGCCCTCGCCACTAAAGTGGCTTTGGCTGAATTGCTGCTCTCCGGCTGCACCACCGCCGCCGACCACCATTACCTGTTCCCGGACGGTCTGGAAAACGCCATCGACGTGCAAGTCGAAACCGTGCGCGAACTGGGTATGCGCGCCATGCTCACTCGTGGCTCGATGAGCCTCGGCGAGAAGGACGGCGGCCTGCCACCGCAGCAGACCGTGCAGGAAGGTCAGGTGATTCTCGACGACAGTCAGCGCCTGATTCACGAGTACCACGAGCGTGGCGATGGCGCGCAAATCCAGATCGCCCTGGCGCCATGCTCACCGTTCTCGGTGACCCCGGAAATCATGTCGGCCAGCGCCGAACTCGCGAACAAACTGGACGTGCGCCTGCACACGCACCTCGCTGAAACCCTCGACGAAGAAGACTTCTGCCTGCAGCGTTTCGGCCTGCGCACCGTGGATTATCTGGACAGCGTCGGCTGGCTCGGCCCGCGCACCTGGCTGGCTCACGGCATCCACTTCAACCCGGACGAAATCGCCCGCCTCGGCCAAGCCGGCACCGGTATCTGCCATTGCCCGAGTTCGAACATGCGTCTGGCCTCCGGCATTTGCCCGAGTATCGATCTGACCGACGCTGGCGCGCTGTTTGGTCTGGGCGTGGATGGTTCGGCGTCCAACGATGCCTCGAACATGATCCTTGAAGCGCGTCAGGCGCTGTACATCCAGCGCCTGCGTTATGGCGCCGAGAAGATCACCCCGGAGCGCGTACTCGGCTGGGCCACCAAGGGCTCGGCGAGCCTGTTGGGCCGTACCGACATCGGCGAACTGGCGGTGGGCAAGCAGGCGGATCTGGCGCTGTTCAAGCTCGATGAGCTGCGGTTCTCGGGTAGCCATGATCCGATTTCGGCATTACTGCTGTGCGGTGCGGACCGTGCCGATCGGGTGATGATTGGCGGCATGTGGCGGGTGATTGATGGCCAGGTTGAAGGACTGGATCTCAAAGGCCTGATTGCCGATCACAGCCAGGCGGCTCGCCAGTTGATCGCCGGTACCTGATTCCCCCTCCCCATCTGATCGTTCCCACGCTCTGCGTGGGAATGCATCTCGGGACGCTCCGCGTCCCAGCAGCGTACGCAGAGCGTCCATGGCGGCATTCCCACGCGGAGCGTGGGAACGATCAATGTGGCTATCAGAGACCCAGCAGCGACAGCATGATGAACGTCGCAAACAACACAAAATGCGTCATGCCTTCAATGGCATTGGTCTCGCCGTCGTTCAGATTGATCGCGCTGACGATCAAGGTAATGAAGATCATCACTGTCTGCACCGGCGTCATCGCCATCTGAAACGGCTGGCCGGTATACAGCGCCATCGCCTCCATCACCGGCACGGTCAAAATCACCGTCGACAGTGACGCCCCCATCGCAATGTTGACCACCGACTGCATGCGGTTGGCCAGCGCCGCACGCAATGCGGTCAGAATCTCCGGCGCTGCGGAAATCGCCGCCACCAGAATCGCCGTAATCACCGGCGGTGCGCCCGTGCCTTCCAGGCCCAGATCGAGGGTTTTGGACATCACTTCGGCGAGTGCGCCGATCACCACGACACCGAACACCAGAATGCTGATCGACCAGCCCAGGCTGAGCGGTTTCGGTTCCTCCTCCACCGGCTCTTTCTTGCGGCGTTTGTCCGGGTAGCTGTAACTGAAAAAGTAACTGTGCGGGCCGACCTGCATGCGCAGGAATAACGCATAAAGCACCACCATCGCACCGATGGTGAACGCTGAATAAATCTTCCAGTTCGCCTCGGGAATAAACTCCGGCACCACCATCGACACGCCCATGGCGGTGAGGATCATCACGCTGTAGCTGCGTGCCGAGTCGTCGTTGTAGGACTGCTCGCCGTGCTTGATCCCACCCATCAATGCGGCGAGGCCGAGGATGCCGTTGATGTCGAGCATCACCGCCGAATAGATCGTGTCGCGCACCAGCGTCGCCGATGCCTCGTTGCTCATCATGATCGCCAGGATCACCACTTCCACCAGCACCGCGGCGAGGGTCAGGATCATCGTGCCGTAGGGATCGCCGACCTTTTCCGCGAGCAGTTCGGCGTGATGGGCGACGCGCATCGACGCGGCGACGATGAAGGCGATCAGCACCAAGCCAGAGACCAGCGCAACGATCTGGCCGCTGTGCAGCATCCAGTGCTCCAGCGGATAGGCGACGCACGCGGCAATGACCGCCAGTAGCAGAAAGCTTTCTTGCTTGAGGATTGAGAACATGGCGGGCCTTTTTGCCAAGAGAGTCGAATGAGCTACTGACTGCGGGGCGGCGCTAACGTTTCGTTACACCTTAGCGCACCAACTGATAGCGAGACTTTGCCAAGTGCACTTTTATTGGCCTTGAGGGCGTTATCGCGAGCAGGCCCACTCCTACAGGGGAACGCGTTCCAAATGTAGGAGTGAGCCTGCTCGCGATGGCCGTTACGCAGTTTCGGAAGGTTTGTTGTCCTGTTGGTCAGCAATTTGCATTGGCCCGGAGCACACACAACAAAATGGAGCTCCAATTCATGCAAATACGTCCGCTGCACAAACTGCTGTGCGCCGCCATCGGTCTGGGGATCAGCCTGAGCGCCAGCGCTGCCGATCCGCTGAAGGTTGGTTTCGTCTATATCGGCCCGATCGGCGACCACGGCTGGACGTATCAGCATGAGCAGGGGCGCAAGGCACTCGCGGAGAAACTCGGCAATCAGATCACCACCAACTACGTGGAAAACGTCGCCGAGGGCGCCGACGCCGAGCGGGTGATCCGCAACATGGCCAAGGACAAGTACGACCTGATCTTCACCACCTCTTTCGGCTACATGAACCCGACCGTGAAAGTTGCCAAGCAGTTTCCCAAGGTGACTTTCGAACACGCTACCGGCTACAAGCAGGACAAAAACCTCGGCACCTATCTGGCGCGCACGTATGAGGGCCGCTACGTCGGTGGCTTCCTCGCCGCGAAAATGACCAAGACCAAAAAGATCGGCTACGTCGCCTCGTTCCCGATCCCGGAAGTGATCCGCGACATCAACGCCATTCAACTGGCCCTGAACAAATACAACCCGGGCACCGAGATCAAAGTGGTGTGGGTCAATTCCTGGTTCGATCCGGGCAAAGAGGCCGATGCCGCGAATGCGCTGATCGATCAGGGCGTCGACGTGGTGTTCCAGCACACCGACAGCCCGGCGCCGATTCAAGCGGCCGAGCGTCGTGGCGTGTACGCCGTGGGTTACGCCTCGGACATGGCGCACTTCGGCCCGAAAGCGGTGCTGACCTCGATCGTCAATGACTGGGCGCCGCATTACATCCAGGCGACGCAAAGCGTGATCGCCCACACCTGGAAACCTCAGGATTACTGGGGCGGGTTGAAAGAAGGCACAGTTGAATTGCCGATCAGCGATCTGGTGCCGGCACCGGTGAAAGCCGAGGCCGAGCAGATCATCGCCGACATCAAGAGCGGCGCGTTGCAGCCATTTACCGGGCCGATCAAGGATCAGGCCGGGGTCGAGAAAATTCCGGCAGGTGTAAGCGCGACCAATGCGGAGCTGGCGTCGATGAACTATTACGTGGAAGGCATGAAGGCCGAGATGCCGAAGTAATCCCCTCGAAAAAAACACCGACCCTGTGGGAGCTGGCTTGCCAGCGATGACGGTCTGACAGGCAACAATGATGTTGAATGTGATGGCCTCATCGCTGGCAAGCCAGCTCCCACAGGGTTTTTCAGTGTTCTCAAGTTAACGTTTCTTCAGGACAATTGTATGGATCAGCTTCCGATCATCGACATCAGCCCGCTCTACAGCGACGACCAGAACGCCTGGCCCGCCGTCGCCGCGCAAATCGACCGAGCCTGCCGCGAATGGGGCTTCTTCTACATCAAGGGCCATCCGATCTCCGCCCAGCGCATCGACGATCTGCTGGATCACGCGCAACGTTTCTTCGCCCTGCCCGTCGCCGACAAACTCAAGATCGACATCACCCAGACTCGCCACCACCGAGGCTACGGCGCCGTCGCCACGGAGCAACTCGACCCGAGCAAACCCAGCGACCTCAAAGAAACCTTCGACATGGGTCTGCACCTGCCGGCCAACCATCCCGAGGTGCTGGCGGAAAAACCCTTGCGCGGACCGAACCGCCATCCCGCGCAACCGGGTTGGGAAGCGCTGATGGAACAGCACTACCTCGATATGCAGGCCCTCGCGCAGACGTTGCTCCACGCCATGACGATTGCCTTGAACATTGAGCGCGACTTCTTCGACAGCCGCTTCGTCGATCCCGTCTCCGTGCTGCGCATGATCCACTACCCGCCCCGCCACACCGCCAGTTCCGCTGAGCAGCAAGGCGCCGGCGCGCACACCGATTACGGCTGCATCACCCTGCTGTATCAAGACAGCGCCGGGGGCTTGCAGGTGAAGAATGTGCGGGGCGAATGGATCGACGCGCCCCCCATCGACGGCACCTTCGTGGTCAACCTCGGCGACATGATGGCGCGCTGGAGCAACGACCGTTATCGCTCGACACCGCACCGAGTGATCAGCCCGCTCGGGGTGGATCGCTACTCGATGCCGTTCTTCGCCGAGCCACACCCGGACACGCGCATCGAATGCCTGCCCGGTTGCCAGGACGCACAGCATCCGGCGAAATATCCGACCACCACCTGCGCCGAATTCCTGCTGTCGCGCTTCGCCGATACCTACGCCTACCGACGCGAACAAGAGGCGGTGTGATGGATCGCTTGGTCAGGTTTTGCCAATTGTTTCGGCGAGCATCTGTAGAATGCCGTCATTGCACCTGATGAGAAAAGAATATGTACGACTGGCTCAACGCCTTGCCCAAGGCTGAACTGCACCTGCACCTGGAAGGCTCGCTGGAGCCCGAGCTGCTGTTCGCCCTGGCCGAACGCAACAAGATCGCCCTGCCGTGGAACGACGTCGAAACCCTGCGCAAGGCCTACGCCTTCAACAACCTGCAGGAATTCCTCGACCTGTATTACCAGGGCGCCGACGTGCTGCGCACCTCGCAGGATTTCTACGACCTGACCTGGGCTTACCTGCTGCGCTGCAAAGAACAGAACGTGATTCACACCGAACCGTTCTTCGATCCGCAGACCCACACCGACCGTGGCATCCCGTTCGAAGTGGTGCTCAACGGCATCGCCGCCGCACTGAAGGATGGCGAGCAGCAACTGGGCATCACCAGCGGTTTGATCCTGAGTTTCCTGCGCCACCTCAGCGAAGACGAAGCACAGAAAGCCCTCGATCAGGCGCTGCCGTTCCGTGACGCATTTGTTGCCGTCGGCCTCGACAGTTCCGAGATGGGCCACCCGCCGAGCAAGTTCCAGCGTGTGTTCGATCGCGCTCGTCACGAAGGCTTCCTGACCGTCGCTCACGCCGGTGAAGAAGGCCCGCCGGAGTACATCTGGGAAGCCATCGACCTGCTGAAAATCCAGCGCATCGACCATGGCGTGCGCGCCATCGAAGACGAGCGTCTGATGCAGCGGATTATCGACGAGCAAATCCCGCTGACCGTGTGCCCGCTGTCGAACACCAAACTCTGCGTGTTCGATCACATGTCGCAGCACAACATTCTCGACATGCTCGAACGTGGTGTGAAGGTCACGGTGAATTCCGATGACCCGGCGTACTTCGGCGGCTACGTCACCGAGAACTTTTATGCGCTGCACGAACACCTGGGCATGACTCAGGATCAGGCCAAGCGCCTGGCGCAGAACAGCCTGGATGCGCGGTTGGTAAAACCATAAAGAGCAATACGAAAAACTGTGGGAGCGGGCTTGCCCGCGATGAGGCCATCAGTTCCAACATCAATGTTGATTGACGGTCCGCCATCGCGGGCAAGCCCGCTCCCACAGGAGTTATGTTTAGCTGGAAATCTAGCGCTCAGTCAGCTCTTCCAGCGTCTTGCCCCGCGTCTCCATCCCGAACAGCCACACCACCCCCGCCGCTATCGCAAAGCACAGCGCCCCCAGCGCAAATACCCCACCCTGCCCGGTAATCGGGAACACCAGCCCGGTCACCAACGGCCCGAGCAGCGAACCCACACGGCCTATCGCCGAGGCGAATCCCGAGCCCGTCGCCCGTGCCGAGGTCGGATACAACTCTGGCGTGTAGGTGTAGAGCACCGCCCACATGCCGAACAGGAAGAACTGCATCAGCAGCCCCGTGCCGATCAACAGGGCAACGTTGCCGCCGAACACCGCGCTCTGCCCGTAGAGAAACGCCATCACCCCGCCGCCGAGCAAGGTGACGATGCACACCGGTTTGCGCCCCCAACGCTCGACCAGCCACGCCGCCATTAAAAATCCGGGAATCCCGCCCAGCGAAATCAGCACCGTGTAATACACCGACTGAGTCACGGCGAAGCCCGACTGTTGCAGCAACGCACTCAACCACGACGTCAGCCCGTAAAAACCCAGCAACGCAAAGAACCACAGGCTCCAGATCATCGTTGTGCGCTGGCGATACTGTGGCGACCAGATCTGCTTGAGCGCCGAGAAGAAATGGCCCGGTGGCGTCACGGTGCGGGGCAACCGCACCGGCGCGGGCAACGTGGTAGCGCCGAGCGATGCGCGTACGCGCTGTTCGATGCCGTCGAGGACCTTGTCCGCCGCCTCCTGCCGCCCGGCCTGTTCCAGCCAGCGCGGTGATTCGGGGATGAAAAAACGGATCGCCAACACGAACACCGCCGGCACCGCCAACACCAGAAAGATGTCGCGCCAGCCAATCACCGGCAACAGGAAGTACGACAGCACACCGGCAGCAACAAAACCCAGCGGCCAGAAGCCATCCATCAACGCGATATAACGCCCACGCCGCTGAGCCGGGATCAACTCCGAGAGCATCGACTGCGCAATGGGAAACTCCATGCCCATGCCAATCCCCAGCAGAATTCGAAACAGCGTCAGCGCCTCGACCGTTTGCGCCGTCGAGCACAGGTAACTGGCCACGCCCCACAGGACGATGCTCCACTGAAACACCGGTTTGCGCCCGAAGCGGTCCGCGAGCATGCCGGACAGCGACGCACCGAGCACCATGCCGAAGAAGCTCGAACTGGCGAGCAATCCTGCCTGTGCGCTGCTCAGGCCGAACTCGGCTTTGATCGAGCCGAGCAGGAACGTCATCATCGCCAGGTCCATGGAGTCGAAGAAAAACGCCAGCGCGATGATGATGAAAATGATCCGGTGATAACCGCTGATCGGCAGTCGTTCCAGGCGTTCTGCCGCGCTGAAGCCTTGAGTATCCATATCGCCTCCCCCATCCGAAATATCCCCGGATCGAGTGTGCGCGATAGTGCCTTGGCGTTCGTGCTGGATGCGACCTGTTCGCAACCGTAGACGACGCCAGCAGGACTGATGCCGTAACAGGCGACGCTTGCGCAGCGCCTGTTACGCCATTTCCAGCTCGGTTTCCTTGGCGAATCGATGCAGCTCGCGCTGGCCGGCGGCCGTCAGTTGCAGGGCTCGTGAATCATTGGGCAGGGTCAGCCAACCGGACTGCATGAATAACTGCAACAACGCCGCGCCGAGTGAGCCGCCCATGTGCGGACGTCGCTCGCTCCAGTCGGGGCATGCACAGGCCACTTGAACGTTGCGATGGGCCAGCGCCTGGATGAACACCCCGCGCCCGGCCAGTTGCTTCGCACCTTTGTGGGTCACCACTACGCGCTGTTCGAGCTGTTCAATCCAGCCGGCGTCGAGCAGTCGCTGATACAGATCGGCGGCCAGCGTGCCCCCCAGGTGGTCATCGCAAAAGCGTGCACGCAACAGCGACGACGGCGCCGACTGAGGTTTGGCCATAGGGGTGGTGCGCTTGAACACCTCGGCGATTTCCCGCGGAGCACTGGCGATGGTGGCGCTGGCCAGTGCTTCTATCGCGGCCCCCACCTCCGGCGCCGAGAGGCGGAAAAACCGTTTGCGACCACGGACTTCGACCTTCAACAGACCGCCGGTGGCCAGCCGTGCCAGATGCGCACTGGCCGATGACGGCGACAGCCCTGCCAGTAGCGCAAGCTCCTCGGTCTGCCGGGCCGAGCCATCCATCAACGCCCACATCATCGCGCTGCGCTTGGGGTCGGCCAGCAACGTGGCGATCTGGCTGATGCAAGGTGCATGTTCCATGTATTCACTCCCTGTGGAATCGTATCGTCTACTGCTCGGAGACATCTTGACCAGTAATGGGTCGGCGGCCAAGACGCGAAAAACGCCCTGAGCCGGGGCAAGGCAGGCCATTGACGCAACATGCTTCGGCGCAGAACCCGCCACCGCAGCGAACCCCGCAATTAAACAGGGGCAACTCGGCATTGACGGCGTTCGGGCCGGGTTTCGGTACTGGCATGAGGCGGGCGCTAGTATAAGCGGGATGCACGCTCCGTCCCGCCTCGCAGCCTGCACGGGTGGTGATTGTTCCTGACAGAAATTTCTCTATTTACCTGCGACTAATGATCAACTTTTGGGAAAACGGGAAATTGACTACTCAAATCAGCGCATCGGCTGGCGAGCATTTCCCTTAACAGGTTCACCGGCTTACTCAATTGTGCGCGATGGGCGCACAACAGATTCAGCGGAGCGCGCTCACATTGCAGCTCTGGCAACAGCACTTTGAGGCGTCCGGCGAGCACATCGGCGCCCACGTCGAGCCAGGATTTGTAGGCGATTCCCGCCCCGGCCAGCGCCCACAGCCGCACCACGTCGGCATCATCGCTGAAGCGGTCGCCACTGACCGTCAAGCCGACTTCGCGCTTGCCGTCGTGAAAGCTCCAGTGGTCATGAACCCGGCTGCCGAGCATGTACAACAGGCAATTGTGCTGCGCCAGTTGTTCGAGCTGGCGCGGCTCACCGTGCCGCGCCAGATAGGCTGGCGAGGCGCAAAGCACACGGCGGTTGTGCGGGGCGATGGGCAAGGCGATCAGGCTGGAGTCTTCCGGCTCGCCATAGCGCAGGGCAATGTCCACCGGCTGGCGGAACAGGTCGGCAATGCGGTCGCCGAGCAACAGGCGCACGGTCAGCTTCGGGTGCTCGCGCTGAAACTCGTCGAGCCACGGCAACAGCAGGTTGCGGCCAAAATCCGACGGTGCCGACAGTTGCAAGATCCCGCTGACCTGATCCTGCCCACTGGCCAGCAGGCGCCGGCCTTCGTCCAGCTGACTCAATGCCGCCCGGGCGTATTCGAGGAAGCCTTCGCCTTCCGCGGTCAGCCGCAGACTGCGCGTCGAACGGGCCAGCAAACGCGCGCCGAGTTGCTGCTCTATGCGTTTCAACGCCGCACTGGCCACCGCAGCGGACATGTCCATCACCCGCGCCGCCGCCGACAGGCTGCCCAGATCCGCCGCCCGGACAAATAACTGCAAGTCATCGAAACGCAGCATTTACAGCCTCGATTATCAAAAAAATATTGAAAGAGACTGCTCTTTTAGCCGGTTTTATCTCGGGGAGAAATAGCCAATCATCTGCTCCATCGAATTCATCCCGCTTCTGTGGAGCCGAACATGTCCCAGCCATTCACCGCCATTGCCACCCTGATCGCCAAACCCGGCCAACAGGACACTCTCGAACACGCGTTGCGCGCACTGGTTGAACCGAGCCGTGCCGAGGACGGTTGCAGTCAGTACGACTTGCACCGCGACCTGGCCGACCCACGGGTTTTCTACGTGATCGAACACTGGGCCAGTGAAGCGATTCTGCAAGCGCACAACGCCAGCGCGCATTTTCAAAACTTCCAGGCCACTGCCGGGCAGTGCATCGAACACTTCGAATTGAAACGTCTGGGCAGCATCGCCTGAGCCCTTCTTCCCTTACTTGTACGGAGCCCACCATGAAAGCCATTGCCTATTACGCTTCCCTGCCCATCAGCGACGCCGATTCCCTGCAAGACATCGAACTGCCGGAGCCGGTCGCCGGCCCGCGCGATCTGCTGGTGGAAGTCAAAGCCATCTCGGTCAATCCGGTCGACACCAAGGTGCGCCAGAACGTGGCGCCTGAAGCCGGCGCAGCGAAGGTGCTGGGCTGGGACGTGGCCGGTGTGGTCAAAGCCGTCGGCAGCGAAGTGACGCTGTTCAAGGCTGGGGATAAAGTCTTTTACGCAGGTTCCATCGCCCGTGCTGGCGGCAACAGCGAACTGCACGTCGTCGATGAGCGAATCGTCGGCCATATGCCCAAGTCCCTCGGTTTCGCCGAAGCCGCCGCCCTGCCGCTGACCGCGATCACTGCGTGGGAGCTACTATTCGAACGCCTGCAAATCCGCGAAGGCCAGACCGACGAAGGTCAGAGCCTGCTGATCGTCGGCGCAGCCGGTGGTGTCGGCTCGATCCTCACCCAACTGGCAAAACAATTGACCGGTCTCAAGGTGATCGGCACCGCCTCCCGGGCGCAGACTCGCGACTGGGTCAGCGAACTGGGTGCGGATCTGGTGATCGATCACAGTCAGCCGCTGAGTGAAGAGCTGAAACGCGCGGGGCTCGCCAACGTAACCCACGTCGCCAGCCTGACCCAGACCGATCAGCATTTGGATCAACTGGTCGAAGCCCTGGCGCCACAAGGCAAACTGGCGCTGATCGACGATCCGAAGTCACTGGACGTGAGCAAGCTCAAGCGCAAGAGCCTGTCGCTGCATTGGGAATTCATGTACACCCGCTCGCTGTTCGAGACGCCAGACATGATCGAGCAGCACCATCTGCTCAACCGCGTGGCCGAGCTGATCGATGCCGGGACCTTGAAGACCACGGTCGGCGAGCATTTCGGCACGATTAATGCCGCCAACCTACGCCGGGCGCACGAATTGCTCGAAAGCGGTAAAGCCAAAGGGAAAATTGTTTTAGAACATTTCTGAAGATCAAAAGATCGCAGCCTGCGGCAGTTCCTGCCCGGGCTGCGGTGTTTTTTTGCCGTCAGTCAGATGCTTGACCTTTGTCACAATTGCGATCGTATTCAGGACTAGAATCGAAGCCTCTGCGATACATCTTTTACGCAAGGGAGGTCAGCAATGAAGATCCTGATAAAAGAAGTGGCAAAGTCTCAATGGCAGGTTCGACTCGATCAACACGCCGTGACATTCCGCAGTGAAGCCGAGGCCCTGGCCTTCACTCGCACCCTCGAAGCGCGAATTTGCGCGCCCCATCAGATTCCCGACCGCAGCCAGCAGCGCGCCGCCGGCTGAGTCTGCTCAGACAGCCGCTTGCGCCAGCGCCCGGGCATTCTGCAAACGCCGGGTGAGCATCGCGACGCATACCACCAGCAGACCGCACAGGCTGATGACCATGGCCATCGGCATGGCGCTGCCGTCGTGCAGAATCCCCACCAGCGAAGCAGCACCGGAAGCCACGCTGAACTGCAGACAGCCCATCAGCGCCGACGCACTGCCGGCCCGCGCCCCCTGGCCGTTCATTGCGCAGGCCGCAGCGTTGGGCAGGATGCAGCCGAGGCTGGCGATGCAGATGAACAACGGAATCAGTAACGGCCACAACGCTTCGGTATGAAGCGCGCTGACCGCCAGCAGTGTCAGCCCCGCCAACAGATACACCCACACCGCACGCGCCAGCAGAAACGCCGGACCGCGCTTGGCCAACAGCCGTGCATTGACCTGCGCCACCAGAATGAAACCTGCCGCGTTGGTGCCGAACAGCCAGCCGAAATGCTCGGCCGGCACGCCATAGAGTTTGATGAAGACGAAAGGTGAACCGGCGATGTAGGAAAACATCCCGGCGACGGCAATGCCGCCGGTGAGGGCGTGGCCAAGAAAGACTTTATCCTTGAACAAGCGCCCGTATTGGCGCAACGCGCCGGACAATGGTTGGCGTGGCATATGCGCTGGCATGCTTTCCGGCAAGCCAAGTGCAACGGCGAGCCCCGCCAACGCACTGAAACCGGTCAGCACCAGGAAGATCGACTGCCAGCCTGTGGTGTTGACCAGCAGCCCGCCGAGCATAGGCGCCAGAATCGGTGCCAGGCCCATCACCAGCATCAACTGCGAGAAGACTTTCGCCGAACCCACCGCATCGCATTTGTCGCTGACCACCGCCCGCGCAATCACCATGCCCGCACAGCCGCCCAGCGCTTGCACGAAGCGTGCGCCGATCAGCCATTCCAGGTTCGGCGCATAGGCACAGGCCAGAGAGGCCAGCGTGAACAGCGCCAGACCGGTGAGCAGCGGAATCCGTCGCCCGAAGCGATCCGCGACCGGGCCATACAACAGCTGCCCCATGGACAAACCGAGGAAATACGCCGCCAGGGTCATCTGCACGTGTTTTTCGTCGGTGCCGAACGCCAGCGCCATGGACGGAAAGGCAGGCAGATAAAAGTCGATGGCCAACGGCCCGAAGGCAGTCAAGGCACCGAGAATCAGAATGGTACGGAAGTTCATCAGGCATCCAGGTTGGCAAGTCGGCAGCCCGACAGTCTAGCCGCGCCCGAACGCCTTGAACATTCCGATAGCTCGCTAACAATTAAAAATCTGACAAACCACAACTTGCTCCCGCTGGGGCGCGCAGCGGCCCCGATTTATATCCAGGCCAGAAACAATGGGCCTGCTGCGCAGTCCAGCAGGAGCAAACTCCCTAGCCACAGGGATTTGTATCAGGCCAGTTTCACTGCGTAGCCTTCTTCGCTGATGACTTCGATGACCTGCTCAGCACTCAGCGCACTTTCGACGCCGACTTCCTTGGCCGCCAGATCGACGCGCACACTGGCCGCCGGATCCTTGGCCTGTAAGGCGTTGGTGATGGCTTTGACACAGTGACCGCAGGTCATGCCTTCAACATTGAACACTTGCATGCAAATGACTCCTTTTGAGTGAGGTTGCCGGCAGTTTCGAGCTTGCCACGATGGCAAGGTCAAGTTCTTGAATAAACTGCCGGGCTGGCAATCGGCGCCGCGCTCGGCCAAGCTGCGTGCATCAATGACATAAATTCAGGAGATTCAGCCATGCGCTGGTCAGCTTTCAGCCTGTTTGGCTTCCTCGGCCTGTTTGCCGCTATCCCTCAGGTGCAAGCCGCCGGCGAGGATTATGGCGTGCTGATCATTTCCCGCGAGCGCCTGGAAGTAGCGACGTCCTGCGAGATCGGTGTTTACATTCAGGATCAACTGTCGGCGCGCCTGTTTCAGGAGCAAAGCACCTCATTCAATCTGCCGCCGGGCAATGTCTCGCTACGGCTTAAACTGCTGCCGGGGCAAATGCCGGGCTGCAACCCGGGCATGCTCGCGCCGGGTTCGCAGGAGATCAAACTGCATGCCGGCGAAATCCTGAAGTTCCGAATCGCGATGAACCAGGAAGGCATGTACTTGAAGCGCACCGATCTCGGCTACTAAGCAAATCCCCATGTGGGAGCGGGCTTGCTCGCTCCCACATTGATTGATGGTGCCTCAAAGATTGGCGCTTGACCTTGCCCGCATGGCAAGGTTGATCCTGTAGGCAACTTCTACAGGGAGCGTGACCGATGTCCGAATCCATCACTTTCGATCTGCCGATTGCCGGCATGACCTGCGCCAGTTGTGCCGGGCGTGTCGAGCGGGCCTTGAGCAAAGTCAGCGGCGCCAGTGCCGTCAGCGTCAACCTCGCCACCGAGCAGGCCCGCGTGCAGGCGCCCGGCGACAGCTTGCCGGCGTTGATGGACGCGGTTGAGCGCGCCGGTTACAGCGTGCCGCAACACACCCTCGAATTGAAAATTGATGGCATGACCTGCGCCTCCTGCGTGGGTCGCGTCGAGCGCGCCCTGAACAAAGTCGCCGGGGTGAAAAGCGTCAGCGTCAACCTCGCCAATGAACGCGCGCACCTCGAACTGCTCGGCCAGATCGACGCGCAAACCCTGCTCGATGCCGTCAGCAAGGCCGGTTATTCGGCCAGCGTCTGGCAAGCCGAAAACCCACCCACCGATAACCAGCAACAGCGCCTGAAGCACGAGCGCTGGGCTTTGATCTGCGCGATCGCCCTCGCCCTGCCGCTGGTCTTGCCGATGTTGCTGCAACCGTTCGGCATTCACTGGATGCTGCCCGCCTGGGCGCAATTCGCCCTCGCCACGCCAGTGCAATTCATCTTCGGTGCACGGTTCTACGTGGCGGCGTGGAAAGCCGTGCGCGCCGGGGCCGGCAACATGGACTTGCTTGTCGCCCTCGGCACCAGCGCCGGTTATGGCTTGAGTCTTTATGAGTGGGCGACTGCCGCCGGGCGCATGCCACATCTGTATTTCGAAGCGTCGGCGGTGGTGATTGCCCTGGTGCTGCTCGGCAAATACCTCGAAAGCCGCGCCAAACGCCAGACCGCCAGTGCCATCCGCGCCCTTGAAGCCTTGCGGCCGGAACGGGCAATTCAGGTGATCGACGGCCGCGAACAGGATGTCGCCATCAGCGCCCTGCGCCTCAACGACCTTGTTCTGGTCAAACCCGGCGAGCGCTTCCCGGTCGACGGTGAAGTGCTGGAGGGTCAGAGCCACGCCGACGAAGCCTTGATCAGCGGTGAGAGTCTGCCGGTGCCGAAACAACCGGGGGACAAAGTCACCGGTGGTGCGATCAACGGTGAAGGTCGCTTGCTGGTGCGCACCACCGCACTCGGCGCGGAAAGCGTGCTGGCGCGGATCATTCGTCTGGTCGAAGACGCTCAAGCGGCGAAAGCACCGATCCAGAAACTGGTGGATAAAGTCAGCCAGGTGTTCGTGCCGACCGTGCTGGTCCTGGCCCTGGCAACGCTGATCGGTTGGTGGCTGTACGGCGCACCGCTGGAAACCGCGTTGATCAACGCCGTTGCGGTTCTGGTGATCGCTTGCCCTTGCGCCCTCGGTCTCGCCACGCCGACGGCGATCATGGCCGGCACTGGCGTGGCGGCGCGGCACGGCATTCTGATCAAGGACGCCGAAGCACTGGAACGCGCCCATGAAGTCAGCAGCGTGGTGTTCGACAAGACCGGCACGTTGACCTCCGGCACCCCGCGCATCGCGCATTTGAGTGCCGTCAATGGCGATGAAAATACGCTGCTGAAATTGGCCGGGGCCCTGCAACGCGGCAGCGAGCATCCGCTGGCCAAAGCGGTGCTGGACGCAGCCGCTGAGCGAAATCTGCCTGTGCCGGATATCAGCGACAGCCAGTCACTGACCGGTCGTGGCATCGCTGGCACGCTGGACGGTCGGCGTCTGGCCCTTGGCAATCGGCGGATGCTGGAAGAAAGCGGATTGAGTGCAGGCAACCTCAGTGAATCTGCCAAGGCATGGGAAGCCGAAGGCCGAACCCTGTCGTGGCTGATCGAACAAAGCCCCGAGCTGCGTGTACTGGGTTTGTTCGCCTTCGGTGACACCTTGAAGCCGGGCGCACTGCAAGCCGTACAACAACTCGCCGCACGCGATATCCACAGCCATTTACTGACCGGCGACAATCGCGGCAGTGCGCGCGTGGTGGCCGAGGCCCTTGGCATTAAAAACGTTCACGCCGAAGTCTTGCCGGCAGACAAAGCCGCCACCGTCGCCGAACTGAAGAAAACCGGTGTCGTCGCCATGGTCGGCGACGGCATCAACGATGCTCCGGCACTCGCTGCCGCCGACATCGGCATCGCCATGGGCGGCGGCACCGACGTCGCCATGCACGCAGCGGGCATCACGCTGATGCGCGGTGATCCACGGCTGGTGCCGGCGGCGCTGGAGATCAGCCGCAAGACCTACGCGAAAATTCGCCAGAATCTGTTCTGGGCCTTCGTCTACAACCTGATCGGCATTCCGCTGGCGGCGTTTGGCTTTCTCAACCCGGTGCTGGCCGGTGCGGCGATGGCGTTGTCGAGCGTCAGCGTAGTGAGCAATGCGCTACTGTTGAAAACCTGGAAACCCAAGGATCTGGAGGAGCACCGATGAACATCGGCCAAGCGGCCCGGCACAGTGGCCTGAGCGCGAAAATGATCCGCTACTACGAGTCGATCGGTTTGCTCAAAGCGGCCCATCGCACCGACAGCGGTTATCGGGTCTACGGCGATGATGACTTGCACACACTGGCTTTTATCAAGCGTTCGCGCGATCTCGGCTTTTCTCTCGAAGAAGTCGGCAAACTGCTGACGCTCTGGCAGGATCGCCAGCGGGCCAGCGCCGATGTGAAGGCGCTGGCGCGGCAGCACATCGACGAGTTGAACCAGAAGATCCGCGAACTCGGCGAGCTACGCGACACCTTGCAGGATCTGGTCGAGCATTGTCAGGGCGACCATCGCCCTGATTGCCCGATCCTCAAGGAACTGGCGTCGGGCTGCTGCGCACAACCAGCCCGCGCCTGAGCGCCAGCCCTTTCACCGTGAGCAGGGTACCGAGGGGAATGCCGTGGAACAGCATGACCACGGCACCCGGTGTCCACCACTCGTAGAACGGCGCGGCGATCAACATACCGACGCCGAATCCGGTCATTTGCAGCAGCGTCAGGAAACTGAAAATCGGCAGGCGCAGGTGTTCCGGTTCGCGTTGCAGCCGTGACATCAGGCCGACTTCTGAGAAGCCGTCACCCAGCCCGGCCGGCAAGGAAAACAACAGCAATCCGTAGAGACTGTGCTGCTGAAACATCAGGATGAAACCGCAGGACATCAGCGCCACACCGAAGAAGAACCGCCGCTCGAGATGGATGTTGTCCGAGCCTTTCAGGCGGCTGGCGATTCGTGCACCGAGCAGTTTGCCGCTGGCCCATACCGCCAGCATTAGGCCCAGCGTGGTGCTCGCCGACTCGGGCGAGAGCAGTTTCGAGATGATCGGAAAACCGACGTTGTGCGCGGCGCTGCCCAAGGTGTCGGCCATCGTCACGGCGAGCATGGCGGCAATCACCGGCGCACTGCGCAGGCCTTGCTTGAGGGCCGACCATTCGCCGCGCTCGGGCTCGGTGTTGAGGGTCGGAGCGTCGAAACGCAGCGGCACAATCAGTAATGCAGCCAGCAAATAGGTCAGCGCGTTCAGGGCGAACACCGTTTCGAAGCCAAAACCCGCTACCAGCAACCCCGAGACCAGACTGCCGCCGACCATCGCCGCCGAAGAGGCCGAAGTGATCCACGCGTTTGTTTTCAGCAACTGCGACGGCTCGATCAACCTGGGCAACTGGCTGTTGAGACCGATGGCGAACATTGAGTTGCCAAAGCCCAGCCCGAAGGCAATCAGCGGCAACAGCAGCGCTTGCTGACTGACCGGCACGATCAGCAACAGACCAAGCACGCCAGCGCGCAGCAGATCGAATGCAATCAGCGGCAAACGCCCGCTCCAGCGCCGATAGAACCGCGTGCCGATCAGACTGGCGAAAATCCCGCCGCCGACGCGACTGGCGAGGAAAATGCCGACGCTCATGGCGCTGTTGCTCAGCAGATAGACGTACGTGGCCAGCGCAACCATGTTGAGGAAAGCGCCGAAATCGGAGATCAGTCGGGCGGTGATGATCAGGTAGGCGTTGCGGGGGGTGGTCACATTCAGTCCTTGAGTGTGGATTAGAGCGGTGGACAGTAGACGCTTATTCGACAGGATCTAAAAGCCCCTCACCCTAACCCTCTCCCAGTGGGAGAGGGGACTGATTGGGGAATATTTGAGAGGTACACCGACCTGATCGTGCTTTGCCGAATCCTTAATCGACTCGGTGTTTCAGGTCGATGTCTAGCGCCAGACAACTCGCTCGGCTCCCTCTCCCTGGGGAGAGGGCTGGGGTGAGGGGCTGCAATATCACAGGCATATACAGACAGCACCCATAAAAAAACCCGGCCGAAGCCGGGTTTCTCTTTACACGATCACTGCATCCATGGCGGAGGCGGTGGCTCGTCCGACTTGCCCTTGGGCTCGTCATCTGCCGCACGAATCGCCTGCTTGCGCTCTTCGTCCAGCCGCGCCGCTTCGATCTCGCGCAGCACCCCGCCGACATCGGCCAGGTCCTCCGGATCGTCGAACTCACCGGTCAGCACACTGTTCGGATGCAAGGTGCCGGCTTCGTACAACGCCCACATTTCCTTGGCGTACTTGGTCGTCTTCAGCTCTGGCGCAAAACGGCCGAAGTATGAGGCCATGTTGCCAACGTCACGCTCGAGCATGCTGAACGCGTGGTTGTTGCCCGCTGCATCGACTGCTTGCGGCAGGTCGATGATGACCGGGCCGGTCGGTGTCAGCAGCACGTTGAACTCGGAGAGGTCACCGTGCACCAGACCGGTACACAACATCAGCACGATCTGCGAAATCAGGAACGCGTGATACTCGCGGGCCTGATCCGGCTCCAGCACCACGTCGTTCAGACGCGGCGCGGCGTCGCCGAATTCGTCGGCCACCAGTTCCATCAACAATACGCCATCGAGGAAGTCGTACGGTTTCGGCACGCGCACACCGGCACCGGCCAGACGAAACAGCGCCGCCACCTCGGCGTTCTGCCAGGCATCCTCGGTCTCTTTGCGACCGAACTTGGAGCCTTTGGCCATCGCTCGGGCCTGTCGGCTGTTGCGAACCTTGCGGCCTTCCTGATACTCGGCCGCCTGGCGGAAACTACGTTTGTTCGCCTCCTTGTAGACCTTTGCGCAACGTAACTGATTGCCGCAGCGCACCACATAAACAGCTGCTTCTTTACCACTCATCAGTGGGCGCAGCACTTCGTCGACCAGACCGTCCTCGATCAGGGGTTCAATGCGTTTTGGAGTCTTCATCAGCTTTTATTGTGGGTCCTTTATTACCAAACACGCGAATGTCACTCGTTATACGGCAATCCTCGCGTCTCGGGGAGGGGTTGCCGACCTGTGAACCTTGAGAATGCACACACTGTGCCGAAAATCTGACCGCGGCGAATCATAGCCGAGGCGGTGGTGAATGTAGCTGATCGGTGTTGAGGGCATTTGCGACAGAATCTGACATTGGCCTGTAAGCGTCCTTGAGCACGCCCGCATAAACCTGTGGGAGCTGGCTTGCCAGCGATGGCGATATCCCAGTCAATAAAAATATTGAATCTGATGGCCTCATCGCGGGCAAGCCCGCTCCCACAGGATCCGATTTATCTTTCAATGATGGCAGTGACGCCTTGGCCGCCCGCGGCGCAAATCGAAATCAGCCCCCGGCCCTTGCCCGCCGCATCCAGCAACTTCGCCAGATTCGCGACAATCCGCCCACCCGTCGCGGCAAATGGATGCCCCGCCGCCAGTGAACTGCCTTTGACATTAAGCCGGCTGCGGTCGATCGAACCCAACGGCGCATCCAGCCCCAGACGGGTTTTGCAGTATTCAGGATCGTCCCAGGCCTTGAGGGTGCACAAAACCTGCGCAGCGAACGCCTCATGAATTTCGTAGTAGTCGAAGTCCTGCAACGTCAGCCCGTTACGCGCCAATAAACGTGGCACCGCGTACACCGGCGCCATCAGCAGGCCCTCGGCACCATTGACGAAATCCACCGCCGCCGCTTCGCCGTCGCGCAGGTAAGCGAGGATCGGCAAGCCGCGCTCTTTCGCCCATTCCTCACTGCCGAGCAAAACCACCGAGGCGCCATCGGTGAGCGGCGTGGAGTTGCCCGCCGTCAGCGTACCTTTGGCGCTTTTTTCGAAGGCCGGTTTCAGCGACGCGAGTTTTTCCAGGGTCAGGTCCTGGCGCAGATTGTTGTCGCGGGTCAGGCCGAGGAACGGCGTCATCAAATCGTTGTGCCAGCCTTCGCTGTAGGACGCGGCCAGTTTGTGATGGCTTTCCAGGGCCAGTTGATCCTGCTCTTCGCGGGGAATCTGCCAGGTCTGCGCCATCAGCTCACAGTGCTGGCCCATCGACAGGCCGGTGCGCGCTTCGCCATTGCGCGGGAATTCCGGGATCAGGTGCTGGGGGCGCAGTTGCAGGAAAGTTTTGAGTTTGTCGCCGGTGGTCTTGGCGCGGTTGGCTTGCAGGAGGATCTTGCGCAGGCCCTCGCTGACGCTGATCGGCGCGTCCGAGGTGGTGTCGACGCCGCCAGCAATGCCACTGTCGATCTGGCCACGGGCGATTTTGTTCGCCACCAGCAGCGCCGCTTCCAGGCCGGTGCCGCAGGCTTGCTGGATGTCATAGGCCGGGGTGGTCGGAGACAGGCGCGAGCCAAGTACGCATTCGCGGGTCAGGTTCATATCCCGTGACAATTTAAGCACCGCGCCCGCCACGACCTCGCCGATGCGCTGGCCGTGCAGGTTGTAGCGTTCGATCAGGCCTTCGAGGGCGGCGGTGAGCATCGCCTGATTGCTGGCGGTAGCGTACGGTCCGTTGGAACGGGCGAAAGGGATACGGTTACCGCCGATGATCGCGACGCGGCGCAGCTGACTCATGAAAAGCTCCTTTTTAGATGTCCAGGTTCACATAGAACCCTGTGGGAGCTGGCTTGCCAGCGATGGGGCCGGCACATCCAACACCTTCAGTGGCAGACAGTCCGCCATCGCTGGCAAGCCAGCCCGCACAGGGTCAGTGGTCTACTCTGCTGTTCTAGCGTAGGCCTTATTGCGTGGATCGAACGATTGTTTGCCATTGGCAGTCCACACTTTGAACCCCAACATTTGGAGAGCGTTCCATGTCTGACCGCTATATCGACTTTGCCAACTCGTCCATCGGCCATCGTCTGGTCGGGGCTCTGGGCCTGCCGTCGCCGGTGCGACTGGAGCGCTGGCAGGCCGGACGCCTGCGGCCGGTGGAGGGTGCGCTGCTGATCGGCGGCGGGCCGCTGGCCGAGCGCGTCAGCGCCTTCGCCAATCGCTTGACCGAGGGGATTTACCGCTACGGCGAGCAACCGGCGAGCGCTACCGAATGGATTCCCGGCCTTGGTCCGAAACTCAAGGCTGTGGTGTTCGACGCCAGCGATCTGCAACAGACCGATCAGCTCAAACAGCTGCGCGAGTTCTTCCAGCCGCTGATGAAAAATCTTGAATCCAGCGCCCACCTGGTGATCCTCGGTCGCGCCCCGGAAACCCTGAGCGATCCGTTCGCCGCCAGCGCACAACGGGCGCTGGAAGGGTTCTCCCGTTCGCTGGCCAAGGAGTTGCGCAGCGGTGGCACGCTGCAATTGATTTATGTCGGTGACGGTGCCGAAGATCAGCTGGAAGGCCCGCTGCGGTTTTTCCTTTCGCCGAAAAGTGCTTTCGTTTCCGGACAGGTGATTCGCCTGACCGCGTGCGCGACGCCGGTCACCGACTGGACGCGACCACTGGCCGGGCGCAAGGCGCTGGTCACCGGCGCAGCGCGCGGCATTGGCGCTTCGATTGCCGAGACCCTGGCACGCGATGGCGCCGAGGTCATCCTGCTCGACGTGCCGCCGGCCAAGACTGATCTTGAAGCCCTCGCCGCACGCCTCGGCGGGCGCAGCATCACCCTCGACATCTGCGCCGAGGACGCTGCCACGCAACTGATCGAACAACTGCCGGACGGCCTCGACATTCTGGTGCACAACGCCGGGATCACTCGCGACAAGACCTTGGCCAACATGACCCCGGAATTCTGGGACGCGGTGCTAGCGGTCAACCTCAATGCGCCGCAAGTGCTGACCAAAGCCCTGCTCGACAGCGGCACGCTGAAAGACAACGCGCGGGTGATCCTGCTCGCCTCGATCAGCGGTATCGCCGGTAATCGCGGGCAAACCAACTACGCCGCGAGCAAGGCAGGCTTGATCGGCCTGGCCCAAGCGTGGGCGCCGACACTGCTGGAACGCGGCATCAGCATCAACGCCGTGGCGCCGGGATTCATCGAAACGCAGATGACCGCGCACATTCCTTTCGGCCTGCGTGAGGCCGGACGACGCATGAGTTCGCTGGGCCAGGGCGGCTTGCCGCAAGACGTCGCCGAGGCCGTGGCTTGGCTGGCGCAACCGGGCACCGGCGCGTTCACCGGGCAGGCGCTGCGGGTCTGTGGACAAAGTGTTCTGGGGGCTTAGGCATGAGCATCGAATGGCACACACTGGACCGCGAACCAAGCCTGACCGGGCTATATGCGCGGGCGGCGACGCGACGCAAGATCACTGGCACGCAACTGCCCGACAGCGGCTTGCGCTGCTGGGTCGACGTCGATGGCAAACGCCTGGCGGACTATCGCAAGGTCTGCGGTTTTACCGACGACGGTCTGCTGCCGCCGACTTATCCACACATCCTCGCGTTTGCCTTGCAGATGCAGTTGCTCACGGCGAAGGACTTTCCGTTTCCGCTGCTGGGCCTGATTCATTTGAGCAACCGCATTCGCGTGCTGCGGCCGATGGGCGCGATCAGTCGCGCGCAAGTCAGCGTGCGCGTGAATAATCTGCAAGCGCATCCCAAGGGCGCGACGTTCGATCTGCTGACCACGCTGGATGATCAGCTCGGGCCGTTGTGGGAAGCCGAAAGTCAGATGCTCTGTCGCGGGGTAAAACTTGACGGTGAAGCCGTCGAACAGCATTGGCAGCCATCGCAAGCGCTGACGGAAGTGGCCCATTGGAAGGCGCCGGCAGACATTGGCCGGCAATACGCCAAGGTGTCGGGAGACTACAACCCGATCCACCTGAGCGCGGCGAGCGCAAAGTTGTTCGGCTTTCCCACGGCCATCGCCCACGGCTTGTGGAACAAGGCCCGCACACTCGCGGCGCTGGCGGATCATTTACCCAAGGCCAATCTGGAGATCGCGGTGCACTTTCGCAAACCGGTGCGATTGCCGAGTGAGGTGACGTTGCTGGCCAGCGAAGCGGGATCCAGTGGCGAATTGCGGCTGGTGGGGGCGGGGGATCTGGAGCATATGGTGGGCAATTGGCAGCCGATTGCCTGAATCCAGAAGTGGGTGATGAAAACAGAATTTGTGTGAAGGAATCTCTGTGGTGAGGGGATTTATCCCCTCACCACAAAAGCTCCCTGTCACCACAAGGTTTTCAGCGCCCGGGAAATAGGGGCCGACCTGTAAATTGTGTATATATCACTTAAGTTTTTCCGCACCTTGACCACCTCTTCGACAAACACCTGGCCTTGATTCTCAAGGCTTTTTTTTGCGCGTCTATATCTTGGGTATTAGTCCTTAGGCGCTGCGCATCACCTTATATATAAAGGCGTTAATACCAACTTGAGAATGGCCTGGAACCTGCCCTTGGACTGAGATTGACACAACGGACGGAGGCATCACCGGCGATAGACCGGGGAGCCATCGAAGACAACGAACGTTGTAACAGGTGCAAGGAATCTCGATCATGAAAACTCAAGACGTGTGGTGCAAATCAGCAATCGCTCTGGCATTGATCCTCTCCCTCGGCCTCACCGGTTGCAGCAGTGGCGGTGGCGGCCATAAAAGCAGTTCTGGGAGTTCTTCTCCCGCCAGCAGCGCAGGAACCGATGGCTCCGGCGGCACGGGTGGCACTGATGGGACCGGCGGCGGCACCGCTGGAACGGGTGGGACCGGTGGCACTGGCGGTACCGGTGGCACAGACGGCACTGCAGGCACTGGCGGTACGGGCGGAACGGGAGGCACCAATCCAACCAACCCGACTAATCCGACCAACCCGACGGATCCAACCAATCCAACGAACCCGACTGATCCAACCAACCCGACCAATCCAACTACTCCGTCACTGGTAACCACCACCCTGGTGCAGGATGTGGGCAAAACCGTCAGCGGCGTCGGCGATGGTGTCGGTCAGATTGGCGACTCCTTGAGCACCGTGCCTGTAGTCGGTGGCGTAGTGCAGAGCGCGGCGAACACCACCGGCAACGTCGTCACCACGCTAGGCGATGGCATTGCCAATGGCGTCGGCAAACTGGCGACCGACCCTAAAGGCCTGACCACCACCGTGGCCTCGGTCGGCGGAGTTGTTACCGATGTCGGCAACGGCGTGTCCGACCTCAGCGGCAAACTGGCAACCGCCACCGGCAGCGTTCCCGTGGTCGGCGGCGTGGTCACCAAAGTGGCACCATTGCTCGACGGCGTTGGCGAGAAAGTCACCATGCTCGGCGATACCCTCGACACCACGCTGACCAATGGCCCAACCAGCCAATTGACCAATAAAGTCGGCGCCAGCCTGGTCCCGGTGATCGCCATGGTTGAAAGCACCACCGGCAAACTCGGCGCTACCACCGGCCTCGGTGATCCGCTCAAAGGCGTGATTTCGCAAGTCGGCGGCACCGTGAACGGTTTGGGCGGCAAGGTCACCGCTGCTGGCAATGGCAACGCCGTGACCAACACCCTCGGCGGTGCCGTGAGCAACGTCGGCACAGCGGTTGGCAAGGCGGGTGGGCTGGTGTCGAACGGCACCGGCTCAGGAACTGGTGGCGGTATCGGCGGTGGACTGGGTGGCGGCCTCGGCGGCACGGGTCTGTTGCAAACCGTGGGCGGCGCCGTGGTTAACGTCGGCACAGGCTTGAACGCTGGCAATACCAACGGCGTGGTCAGTGCCGGTGGCGTTGCCGCAGGCGGACTGGGTAACACCGTCGCTTCGCTGAACACCGTGCTCGGCGGTTCGGGCTCACCGATTACTGCAACGACTTCGCCACTGGCCACTGTCGGCGCCACCGTCGGTGCTGGTCTGAATCCGGTCACCAGCGCCGTCACCAACGTGACCCAGCAAGTCGGCGCCGCTACTGGTCTCGGCTCGCCAGTCGCCGCGCTCACAGGTCAAGTCGGCGGTGCGGTCAGCAATCTGGGTGGCGCGATTGCCGCCACCAACAACCCGGTCACCACAGCCGTCGGAGGTCTGGTCAACAACGTCGGTGGTACCGTTGCAGCGGTTGGCGGCCTGGTCAACGGCGGCACCGGAACCGCAACCGGCGGCGGCACCACGGGCGGTCTGGGCGGAGTACTCGGTGGCCTGACCGGCGCCCTGGGAGGCAACAAACGCTAAATTGCACCTGGCCGATTCGACGGCCTCACATACAGCGCCTACGCTTGGTTGAGGGCGGAAGATTCCCACGAGTCTTCCGCTTTTTTCTTAGGAGAACCCAGCCCTGTGCTGTGATCTGACCATGGAGTGTCCTATGCGCGTTATGGCATCCCTGCTGTGCCTCAGTCTCAGTTCCGCCGCCCTCGCCGACACCCTCCCCAGCTTTCTCAACAGCAACGAAACCATCCGTAATCTGCCCGTGCCGAATTTGCCGGCCGACGCCTATCGCCCGGCTGCCGCGCCGTTGCAGGTGCCAGACCCCGGCGCAACTGCCGCGCAACCGTTGATGATGAGCACCAAGGTCAATCTCAAAACCGTGCAGATCGAGGGCGGCACGATCTATCCGCTGAACGAGTTGGCCGACAATTACAAACCACTGATCGGCCACGAAACCAGCCTCGCCGAGCTGATCGAAGCGACGCGCAACATCACCCGGCGCTATCAGCAGGACGGCTACCTGCTGTCCTACGCCTTTTTACCGCAACAGAACTTCGACGACGGCGTCGCCCGCGTCGTACTGGTCGAAGGTTACGTGCGGGATGTGCAGATGCAGGGTGATGTCGGCAGGGTCAAAGGCCTGCTCGACAAACTGGCGGCGAAAATCCAGGCCGAGCGGCCGCTGACCCGCAAGACGTTCGAGCGCTATACCACGTTGATGACGCGCATCCCCGGCGTGACGATCCAGGCACAAGTACCGCCGCCGGGCACCACCGATGGCGCCACAACGCTGGTCGCGCAAGCCAGCCGCAAACCGTTCACCAGCACGCTGAGCACCACTGAAGACAACCGCAACGGCACGCAAGCTTTACTCGGCGTGAGCAGCAATTCGCAGACGTCCATGGGCGAGCAATTGAGCCTCAGCGGTCTGTTTCCACCGGGTGACGACAAAGAACATTACTACCGCCTCGACTACAGCCAGTTCCTCGATAGCGAAGGTACGCAACTGGCCCTTTCCGCCTCCCGCTACCGTGCCGACCCCGGCACCAATGTGCTGCTCGACAATGGCCTGCAACTCAAACCGCACCGCGAAAACGACCGCTACTCGATCGGCTTCACCCTCCCCCTGATCGCGGCTTCCAACGAACTGCTGACCGCCGGATCGCGGCTGTACGCGGTCAATGACAAGACTCGCTACAACGTCATCGGTTACCCGCTGAGCGTCGAAGAACGCACCGACATCCGCGCCCTCGCTTTCGAGAGCGATTGGCGCAAGGCCGATGCCCGGCAATTGCGGATTCTCAGCGGTGGCGTGTACCAGGGCCTGGACAGCATGGGCGCGAAGACCAACAACAACGCCATCGACCTCGACTTCTTCCGGGTGCGCCTGTCCGGCGTGCAGAGCGACAAGTTCTTCGACAACTGGCAAGGCGTGCTGTCGGCCGCGTTGTACTGGAGCGACGACACCCTCCCCGACAGCGAACGCGCAGTGTTCGGCGGGCAGAATTTCGGGCGCGGTTATCCCGATGATCAGGCGTCGGGCGACAAGGGCTGGGGGGTGGCTTACGAGGTCAACTACAGTTTCAATCGCGACGGCAACTGGGTGCGCATCCTGCAACCGTACGTGGTGCTCGATCGTTCGCGCAGTTGGTTCAATGAATTGCCGGTGCAGGCCAACAACTTGTCGTCGGCGGCGGTGGGTTTGAGATTCGGCGACGCCAAGTACTACAACATTGCGCTGGAAGCGGCGAAGGCGATGTCGGATGAAGCGCTGGACACTTTCAATCGGCGGACGCGTTACAGCATCAGCTTCAGTTATCAGTTGTAGGGTGTCAGATAAATCTGTTGAGCTGACAGACCGCCATCGCTGGCAAGCCAGCTCCCACAGGTTGGAACGTATTCCAAATGTGGGAGCTGGCTTGCCAGCGATGAACGATCACGCGGTTATCTGATGGATCAGAACGCGTAACGCACCTTCGCCGTGAAACCATCGGAATCAAATCCGCTGGCCGTCACGTAGTTGTAGGCACCGCCGACACTCCACGCGCCCATCCGGTAGTTCGCGCCCAGGCCCAGTTCATAGCTGTCACGCACTGGCGTGGTGCCGCGGCTGGTGAACGAATCGCCGCCCTGTACAAACGAAGACTGCGTGGACACCTTGTCGCCAATCACGTCGTGCCAGGCCATCAGTTTCGCTTCAGGCTCAAGACTGCCTGCGCCGACTGCAAACGCAGCAGCCAGACGCGCGCCCATGCCCAACTCACCGACTTCGTAACGCTGGCTGCCGACATTCAGCGAGGCGGCGCTGCCTTTCTCGCGATACGCATCCATGCCCACGTTGGCGTAACGTGCGCCGACTTGCGGCTCCAGCACGACATCCGGCATCAGACGCAGGCTGTAACCGGCCAGGGCACTGACGCCAAACACATCACTGTCGTAATCACCCTTGGCGCGGGTGCCGGCGATGTAGCGCTTGGACTCGTTGTCGTTCCAGCCGTACATCAACGAGGTGTCGACGAACCAGTTGTCATGCACCCAGTTGCCGTAGACCGTCAGCGCGTGACCGGTGACTTTGGTCTTGCTGCCCAGGTCGGATTTCACGTCGGTATCGAGGTAGCTGTAAGCCAGGCCCAGCGTCGTGTCTGCGTTCAACTGGCCATCGGCACCCACGGCAATCCCGTGGCTGTCGGCGTCATAACCCGACACACCGCGGCGCTCGTCCTGATTGGCATCGCTGCTCAGGGCTTGCAGCCACACGCCTTTTTCGCTCGAACCGGTGGTATTGCGCGCGCGGCTGGAGCGTTCGTTGATCACGCCGGAGACCAGCGTCTGGCTGTTGGTGGCGGCGTGCAGCACGCCTCGGCTGACATCCGGGCTGAGGGACTCGGACAGACGCGCCAGTTGCGCATCGGTGCTGGCATTGGCGAAGGTCTGGAACACCGGATCCTGCTCGTCGATGCGTGACATCAGGCTGGTCAAATGTCCTGCCGCCGTTGCAGCGTTGTGGCTGCCACCGGCATCAAGCGTGTTTTCCGTCACCACTTCCTGCGACTTGGTGCTGACCAATGCCTTGATGTCGTTGCCTTCCACGCCATAGCTTTTTACATAGAGCAGCGCGGAGGTCGACTCGACGGCGAGGTTTTCCCCACCGACGAGATTGCCCGAACTGATCAAGGTGTATCGGTTGCCGGCGGCGGCGGTGCGGAAATCGCTGGAGCGCGCCTGCAACTGCAGGTGTCCGCCCGGTGCGATGTCGGTGGTGCCGCTGACCGTCAGAATCGGCCGGTTGATATCGGTGTCATTGCCGACCGACATCGCGATATTCGATTCGGCGTCTTCCATGTCCAGATTGCCGATGATCGTGGTGTGAGGCTGCACCAGACTCAACGTGGCCTTTTGAATGGCCACGTAACCGGACTTGATCAGCGAACCATCGAAGTCGACTTCGCCATCGACCGCCATCCCGGACAGGCCGAGCAAATTGCCTTTGATGTCGCCGCCCCACCAGTACAAATAACTGCGCCCATCGTCCACCTGGATGGCAGCCGTTCGGCCTTCGACCAGTCCCCCGCCGAGGGTGATATTGAACGAGCCTTGCGCGGCCGGCTGATTGCTCACATGGATGCCAATGCTTTCGCCGGAAATGGTGCCCATGTTGAAAATGCTGTCGGTACTGTCACTCGCCCTCGGCACAAACGCTGCGCCGTTCAATGACAGCCCTTCTGCGCCATTGCCGGTGGCCTTGATCGTCTTGACGTTGTAGATCGACGCTGATTGCCGGGTGTTTTCCATGTAAATGCCACGGGCATTGTTACCACTGACGATGATGTTGCCACCGAGGTCATTGTTCACACCGTTGCCGATGGTCGTGCCGATCAGCGAAATCCCTGTGGCGTTATTGCCGGTGACGGTGATAGTGCCTCTGTTGAGCAGGTGACGCGTGATCGGCATGTCCTTTAGCGCGATACCGGTCGAATCACCACTGTCGGCCAGACCATTGACGGTGATCGAGCCCTCGTGAATGAGGTTCGAACCGAGTCCGACCCAGGAAATACCCGCTGACTTTATATCGATCCCGACACCGTGGGTGGCACCATCAATGGTGATCGCAGCCTTGTTGGTCATCTCGACATTGACCCGCGATCCGGAAAACTGCGCGGCGCTGGTCATGGCCGACGGCGAAGTCTCCACAACGTTTATCGAGCCGACGAGATTGAGGAAGTCATACGTTTTCCTGACGCTGACCAATGGCCCGCCACTCAGATCGTAATTGAGCGTGGCGGCCAACGCAGTCGTGGCGTTGAAAGTGGCAGCAGCAACGGAAAGCGCCAATAACGAGCGACGCAGGCAAGAAGTGTTCACGCGAGATTCCCTTCCAAAACAGCAAATACGGTTTCAGCAGGGTTCACGCATTCACTTTGGCATCCCTACCGGCCCACCAGTTCATCTGATCCGGGCGCGGCGCAATCTACACGAGCCATCATTTCGACACCATTAAAATGTCAAAGCGATGGCGTCAATTTTTCGATAGCCCACTGCGGCGGCTCCGACGCAGAACGGCCAGGCAACAAGTATTGGGATGGCTGAAAGGGCCTCATCGCTGGCAAGCCAGCTCCCACAGGTTTTGCATCAGTCTTGAATCAGCGCATGACCTTGTGGGAGCTGGCTCGCCAGCGATGAACGATAACGCGGTAAAACTGCGGATCAGGTCTGCGGATCCACCCGGTCCAGCGCGCGGTTCACCGCCAGTTCGGCGAGCATGACAACCTGCTGGATGCCCAACACCGTGCTGCGCTGCGTGCCGCTCAGTTCATTGGCGAAGTTACTGGTCGCCGCGCTGGCACTGGCCAGCGATTCGCAAGCGTGGGCGAGCAGGCTTTCGGTGTCGACATTCGGATTGACGAGGAACATCGTGCTGGGTTGGCGGGGTTTGACGGGATTGGGGCAGAGGTAGAAATCGAGGGCGCGTTTGATGGCTTCGCGGTTTCTGGCCTGGTCCTCGGCGCGCAGGATTTCTTCGAGGGGGGTGGTGGTTTCGAGGGGTGGGTCGGGAATCAGTTTGTCCATTGCAACAGTTCTCCACAGTCTTCAGCGCAACCCCTTTGCCATTCTCACGGGGCAAAGAGGTGGCAGCTATATGCGGGGTGAGAATACCGGTTATGGACACCCGGCCAGACCGAAGTCTGCCCGCACACAGCCGCCATGACGCAAACCAACAGCGGATAGCTGGCGGCGATTATGCGTGCACAGATACTGAATGACCATAAGTTGCCGGGTTCTCACACCCGATCGCTGAGAGGTCAGCGACCGCCCAAGACTAGAGAGCGCACGTCCGACGGACAACCTGAAAACCTTGTGGGACAGTTCCGGAAATGCCACACATATTTAAACAACTGCCGATGGGATGGCTGGGCGGGCCTCGCTGGCAAGTCAGCTCCCACAGGTTTTGCATCAGTCTTGAATCAGCACATGACCTTGTGGGAGCTGGCTTGCCAGCGATGAACGATAACGCGGTAAACCTGCGGATCAGGTCTGTGGGTCCACCCGGTCCAGCGCGCGGTTCACCGCCAGTTCGGCGAGCATGACAACCTGCTGGATGCCCAACACCGTGCTGCGCTGCGTGCCGCTCAGTTCATTGGCGAAGTTGCTGGTCGCCGCGCTGGCACTGGCCAGTGATTCGCAAGCGTGGGCGAGCAGGCTTTCGGTGTCGACACTCGGGTTGACGAGGAACATCGTGCTGGGTTGGCGGGGTTTGACGGGGTTGGGGCAGAGGTAGAAATCGAGGGCGCGTTTGATGGCTTCGCGGTTTCTGGCCTGGTCCTCGGCGCGCAGGATTTCTTCGAGCGGGGTGGTGGTTTCGAGGGGTGGGTCGGGAATCAGTTTGTCCATGAAAAAGCTCCTGCTTGGCTGTTGGAGCCACCTCCCGATCGTTTCCACACGATAAAAAGGTGGCAGCTGTACGCAGGGTGGAAAACCGATAAGTAGGCAACCGGCCAGACCGAAGTCTGCCCACGCACAGCCGCCGCGACGCAGTTTGCAGACGAACGAAGACGTCGGCAACGATTACGGTGCTGATGCAGTGCATCTACTTAGAATTCAGGTTTCCACACCCGATCGCTGAGAGGTCAGCGACCGCCCAAGACTAGTGAGCGCACGTCCGACGGACAACCTGAAAACCTTGTGGGACAGTTCCGGTAAATCCACACATATTTAAACAACTGATGATGGGGTGACTGGGCGGGCCTCATCGCGGGCAAGCCCGCTCCCACAGGGGTCGTGTGCAAATTCAAGACTGATGCAAATCCTGTGGCAACTGGCTCCCCAGGTTCATGTGCAAACCCAAGACTGATGCAAATCCTGTGGGAGCTGGCTTGCCAGCGATGAACGATGACGCGGTAAACCTGCTGAAAAACTGTCAGCCCCCGCCCCCCGAGCCACTGTCGACCTTGCCGCCCTGCTCCTGATCGAAAAACTGCGGGATCTCGTGCTGATAGCTTTTCAGCCAACGCTGCATGGTCAGTTCACGCTCGGTCGGCGTGGCCGTTTGCATTTTCGGCGAGGCGACTTTGTTGCGGCCCTGCAGTTGCAGCCAGCCTTCGGTTTCCTGTTGCTGGGCCGAGGCCGGGCCGGCGTCGATGGCGTGGCTGGTCAGCGGCAGTGCCAACAAGCCCAGACAAAACATCGCGGTTTTCATCACAGTTCTCCTGACTTGAGCATCGCCGTGACAGCGACGGTGGCGCGACTCGGCGACTTGAGTTTTTCCGCGCGGCTCTGGGCCTCACTGAATTGCGCCGGGCTCAGACCGAGACGGCCGACCAGTTCGGCGGCGCGGGTCCAGTCGTCCTGATAGAGCAACAGCGTGACCAGATTCAGCGCCGCCAGTTGATCGCTCTGCTTGAGCTCCATGGCGGTGAGGAATTCGAAGCGTGCGTCTTCGATGCGCAACTGGTTGAGGTAAACCACGCCGAGGTCGTTGCGGATTTTTTCGTCGGTCGGCGCCAACCGTGCCGCACGTTGCAGGTGCGCTTGCGCCTGGCCGTAGTCGGATTTCGCTGCGGCGAGTTGGCCCAGACCATGCTCGGCCTCGGCAGCGAGGCAGGTGCCGAGCAGGCTGCGATACAACGGTTCGGCCTCGCTGCGCCCGAGCAGGCGATAGACCTTGGCCTTGCGCAAACGCACATCGGCAAGGTTGTCCGGCAGGCTTTGCAGGTTGGCCAGGCTGGCGTGCAGCTTGCCGTCATTGGCCATGTCATCGGCCAGGTTCAGCGACAGTTGCTGATCGGAACTCAACTTGCCGCAACTGGCGCTGTTGGTCAGCGCCTCCCACGGGTTCTGCCCGGTATTGGCGCAGCCACCGAGCATCAACAAACACATGCCTGCAATCATTGCTTTCATCACCACTCCTTCATGCACCCAACGCTTTCGCCAGGGCAGTGAAGCCCGGGCCGGCGAGGACAATCAATAACGCCGGGAAGAGAAACAGCATCATCACGACGGACATTTTCGCGGACATCTTCGAGATGTATTCCTGCAGACGCGTCAGGCGTCGGTCATCGAGCAATTGCTTGAGCGACAGCAGCGACTTCATCGCGCCGCCGCCCTGATGCAGCAGTTGCTGGAGGATCACGCAGGTGTCGGTGAACTCATCCACCGCCAGCAATTGCGTGGCCTTGTTCAGTTCTTCGCCCAGTTCAAGACCCGAGTCGACACGCGCCAGCACCAGACGCAGCTCCTGAGTCAGCACCGGCAGCAAGGCCTGACCCTCATGGCTGAGGACACGTAATGCCTGCTCCACGGCCATGCCGGATTCGAAGAGGATGCGCAGCAGCGGAATGAATGTGCCGATCTCGGTCGCCAGTTGTTTTTGCCGTCGGGCGACCGCAATCACCAGCAGTCGCTTGGGCAACAGATAGCCGACGCCGAGGGCGAACAACGGCGCGATCCACTGCTTTTCCACGGCGGGGAAAAACACCGATTGCAGCAACACCGTCAGCGCCAGCAGCAATAACGGTGAGCCGATCTGGCAGGCAGCGAACAACGAACGCTGGCGCGCGCTGCGCCAGCCCAGACGGTTGAGCAGGGCCTGGGTTTCATTGTCGAGTTTGACGCTGCGCTGGCCGACCTTGCTGTCGCCGAGCACTTGCAGCAGATTGCCGAAACGGTTTTCCCGCAGCAGGTCGCCCTCCAGTCGACGGCTGACTTGCCGGGTGCGGCGGCGCTGCTCCAACAGGCTGACCAGCAGCAACAGCGCGGCGCCGAGCAACAGCACGGCGCTGATCATCAGGGGCGTGCTCATAGGCTGCGCAGCATCCGCCAGAGTAGAAGACTGCCGATCACCTGCATGCCGAACGCCGTGGCCAGCATTCGCTGCCCGGACGGGTCGTGCCACATGGCGACCAGATAAATCGGATTGGCCATCAGGAAGTACCCGGCCATGATGATCGGCAACAAACCCAGCACCCAGGCCGTGAGACGGGTTTCACCGGTCATGGCGCGTAATTGGCGGGAGGCCTGATCACGCTCGCGGATCATCTTGATGAGGTTTTCCAGCAACTCGCTGGCGTTGCCGCCGTAGCGATGATTGACCTTGAGACCGAGGGCAAACAGGCGAAACTCATCACGCTCGTACAGCTCGGCCAGATCCGACGCGGCGTCCGGCAGGCTCACGCCCAACTGCACGTTACGCTGGACCCGGCCCATGGCGTCTTTGAGCGGATATTCGCTGGCCTCGATGCCACCCAGCACCGCATCGGCGAGGGTGCGCCCGGACTTCAAACTGCGCACGGTGTGATCGAGCAATTGCGGCAGTTGCTCGATCATGCGCCGCAACCGGCGCTGGTAGCGCCAACTGACATACACGCGCAATGCCAGCGGTGGCAGCACGAGCAGCACCAGCAGACCGATCCACCCCGCCAAGGCAAAACCGATGAGCACCGCGAAACCCCAGAGCAGCAGCCAGACACCGATGCGCTCGGTCGGCCGGCCCAGTCCGGCGCGCAAAAAGGCGCGTTCAAGACCGGCCCAGCGCGGCGAATCCGCGGTCAGTTGGGGTTGTCCCTGATTAAGCCGATCAAGCACCCGCTCGGCACCGCCCTGACGCCAGCCGGTGTAAAACATCCGCAACGACAGCCCGAGCAAGGCCAGACAAATCACGATCAGCAACAGCGGTTTGAGCATGCCGTAGCCCTCAATGCGCGAGCGCCGGTTCGCGGCGCAACTTGTCGCCCGCCGGATTGACCGCCTCGCGGAGGAAGCCGAAGCCAGTGCGCCGATCAAGGCGAAACAGGGTGTTGGTGACGTAGACGTCGTCACGCACGCCGACCACCTCCACCACTTCGCTGACGCAGCGGCGCCCGTCGGGCATGCGCGTCAGTTGAATCACCACATCCAGCGCGGCGCAGATCATCTGGCGCAAGGTGCGTTCGGCGATGGTGCGCCCGGTCAGGCCGACCAGGGTTTCCAGACGCAGCAAGGCATCCTGGGCATTGTTGGCGTGCACGGTGCTCATCGAGCCGTCGTGGCCGGTGTTCATCGCGGTGAGTACGTCGACCACTTCGACGCCGCGAATCTCGCCGAGGATGATCCGGTCGGGGCGCATGCGCAGGGCGTTGCGAATCAGGTCGCTGGCCTTCACCTCGCCGTGGCCTTCGGCGTTCGGCGGGCGGGTTTCCAGACGCACGACGTGGGGATGGCCGAGCTGCAATTCGGCGACGTCTTCGATGGTCACAAGCCGTTCGTGAGGATTGATCAACTGGCTGAGGATGTTCAGCAACGTGGTTTTGCCGGTGCCGGTGCCGCCGCTGATGAGGATGTTGCAGCGCTTGCCCACGGCTTCCTCGATGAAGTCGTAGATCGCCTGATCGATGGTTTGCATCGCCATCAGGTCGGTGCTCTTGAGCATGTCTTTGCGAAATTTCCGGATCGACAGACACGGCCCGTCGAGGGCAATCGGCGGGATGATCGCGTTGACCCGACTGCCATCCGGCAGGCGCGCATCGACCATCGGCGACGACTCGTCGAGGCGCCGTCCCAGCGGCGCCAGAATGCGTTGCATGACCCGCTCGACATGATGCGCATCGATAAAGCGCAAGTCGCTGAGGTGCAGCACGCCATCGCGTTCGATGAACACCCGGTGCGGGCCGTTGACCAGAATCTCGGTCACCGCGTTGTCGCGCAGCAGCACTTCCAACGGGCCGAAACCGGTCAGCTCATCGACGATTTCTTCGGCCAGACGCTCCATTTCATAACGAGAAATCGCCAGGTGCAGGCGCGCGATGTATTCGGCGACCTTGTCGATGACAAATTGCGACAGCACCTGCCGAGAGCCCTCCAGCAGGTTTTTCCCGGACTCTTCGATGGCGTCGATGATGTAGCGGTGCAGCACCAGTTTCAGGCCATCGTGATCGGTGTTGCCGGAGGCATGGCGCTGCGGCCCGCCGAACAGTTGTTCGCCGTTCATGAGGTGCCTCGCAAGCGGTTGAACCAGTTGGCCTTGGGTTTGGCCAGGCCTTCGGAGCGTTTCGCCAAGCGTTCGCCAAGGGTGCGCAGGCTTTGGCTGATGGCCTCACGCGGGGCCAGTTCGAAGAGGGTCACGCCTTGGTTTTTTGCGTTGAGACGGATCTCCGGGCTGAACGCGAGTACCGCAATCACCTCCAGGCCGAAGGTCTTGCCGAGGGTCTCGGAATCCGGCGCAACGTTGCGCAGGTAGCGATCCACCAGCAGCCGGCCGTGGTCGAGTTTCATGCCTTTTTCACGCCACAGATTGAGCACGGCGAGGTTGCGCCGGCAGTCGAGCACATTCTGGTCGGTGTACCACAACAGCTTGTCGCAATGGCTAACAAAAGTGCGCAACGCCTCACTGTCGGGCTGGCCGGTGAGGTTGACGACGATGTGCTGGAAGTGTTGGCGCAGGGCACTGAGCAACATGTACAACTCGGCGGCGCTGGTGCGCTCCAGCGGTTCGTCGCCAGGCGCGTAGGCGAGAATGCGCAGGCCGGCCTCGGCACTGGTGAAGGCGCTGTCGATCAGGGTCGCATCGAGCCGCCGCAAGTGGCGCAGCGCATCGCCAAAATGGAACGAACTCTCAAGCCCGAGCAAGGCCAGGCTGTCACCGCGCGGCAAACCCAGATCGAGCAACAGGGTTTGCTGGCCGCTCTTCTGCACCACCAGCGCCATGTGGTTGGCGAGCAGCGCGCCGTCGGCGTTGCTTTGCACGCCGTAGAGCACGGTCAAGCCACCGAGCTGGGCGTTCGGCGTCACGGCTGGCAGGCGTTTGCTCAGGCGCCGCACCAGCCCGGCGACTTCGCTGGAGCGTGAACCGTAGGCGACAAAATCCCGCGCCCCGGCACGCATCGCGTTGAGCACCAACTGATTGTCCATGCCGTCACCGAGGGCGACGATGGCGAGCATCGGTTTGGCTTCCAGCACGCCTTCGATCAAGGCGCTCTGGGCCACCAGATGATCGCGATCGAGCCCGACGAAGACCAGGCTGGCGAAGGTCACGTCGACCAGCGCCAGCAACTCGTCAAGGCTGCCGCCCCCGGCGCTGACCACTTGCCCGAGCGGCGCCAGCGCACCTTGCAACCACTCAAGATCGGTGTCGTTGCGGGTGATGGCGAGGAAGGTCTGACTGAGGCTCTGGCTCATTGCGATAACCCGCTGCGTTTATCGAAGTTGCCGTTTTCGAGGAAGTACAGGCGATACCAGTTCGGGTCGTAGTTGCGCAGTTTTTCACCCGGCAGCGAAGGCAACGGTGCGTTGACGGCCAGCGGTTGAACCAGATGCGGGGTGACGATCATCAGCAGCTCGCGCTCCTCTCGGTTGATCGAGGAGTTACGGAAAAATGCACCGAGTACCGGAATGTCGCCCAACCCGGGAAACTTGTTCACCTGGGAGGCGTTTTGCGTGCTGATCAAACCGCTGATGACAAAGCTTTCGCCATCGGCCAGCGAGATGCTGGTGTCGGTGCGGCGAATGGTGAAGGCCGGCACTTTGGTGCCGCCGATGGTCACGCCGTTGTTGTAATCCAGCTCGCTGACTTCGGGTGCCACTTTCAGGGCGATGCGGTCACTACTGACCACCGTCGGCGTCAGGGTCAGGCGGATGCCGAATTCCTTGTATTCGATGGAGTAACTGTTGCTGTTGGCGCTGGGCACCGGGATCGGGATTTCACCGCCGGCGAGGAAACTTGCGCTCTGCCCGCTCAACGCCACCAGACTCGGGCGCGCCAGGGTGTAGGCGAATCCGCTGCCTTCCAGTGCGTTGACGATGCCGAGGAATTTGCTGCTGCCGCCGCCCCAGACGATGTTGAACATGTCGTTGGCCAGCGGGATGCTCGGCACCGCGATGCGCGGGTCGATATTGTTCAGCGGCACGACGCCGGGCGTGACCCCGGTGTTGGGCACCGTGCCCGGTCCACCGAAGAGGAAATTGTTCGAGCCTTTGCCGTAGATCGAGGTGCCGGCCTCTTTGAGTTTGGTGCGGCTGACTTCAACGAAGCGAATGTCGGTCTGCACTTGCGAGGGCAGATTCGGGTCGTCGGAGGCCGGCAATGAGACCGCCTTCATCGCCGCACTCGCCTTGCCTTGTACGAACACCATGCTCTGGCGCGGGGCACTGGCACACGCGCTCCAGATCATCAGTGTGGTGGCGCCGGGCGCGACGCCGGTGAGCAGGATGCCCTGATCGCCGGTCACGCGCACGTCGGCGATTTTCGGATCGCCCACCGCCACCCGGGTGATTGCCACGGGAGATTGCAACGCCTGTTGCAGGCCTTCGCCGACTTCCAGTGTCGCCGGCAACGGACCGAGGGCGGCGCAGTTGCTCGCGGCGGCAACGGCCGTGCCGATCGAGGCGACGCTCAGCAGCGAGGCGCGGAACAAGCCGTTGAACAGGGGCGTAAAGCGTGTGCGCATGTAAAGGCGTCCTTGCTCGAATCAGGGAGTGGGTTGAGCGTTTTCGGCACCGCGAATGACTTCCACGGTGGGTTTGCGCGCCGTCGGTTGCCCGGCCACCGCGAGTGGTTTTGGCGGTGCTGCCAGGGACAACTGGCTGAACTCGAGCAGGTCGCGGCGCGGCGTGTCGAGACGGGTGGCGACATCGCTTTCGCCAGCCCAGTATTTCGCCAGTTGTTGCTCATCGGCGCTGCGCACTGCCAAGCGCAACACCCCGGCGCCGGAGGCCAGCATCAAGCGGTTGAGCAACGGCTCAGGCACGGCCAGCACCACGCTGCGTGCGGCCATGCGTTGCTGTTCCTGTTTCAATCGTTCGTCGTCACTGCGCGCGGGGCTGCTTGGCTGGCCGTCGTTGGTCAGGCCGCTCTGGCTGCCGACCACGAGCACTCGCACCGCCGGAACCACCAGTTGCGCCGAGGCCTGTGGATTGCTTTCGTCCTTGCGCAGAAACAGCAGCACATCGACGTAATCGCCGGGCGCCAATTGCCCGCCGACATTGATCACTTCATCCACCGCCACGGCCAGTGCGCGCTCACCGGGACGAATCATCCGTGCCAGTTGGCTACCGGGTTCGAAGCTTTCTTCATTCAACCAGCTGCCGGCACTCAAGGGCCGCCACGGCGTGCGGCCGATCACTTGATCGACGTTGCCCAGACTGCCGGCGGGGGCAGTGCGCAGTTTTTCCACGGCAACGTCAGCCGCGGTGATTTTCACGAAAGGGGCGATGTCGCGCAGCAGCACAACGACGGGTTGGCGTGTGGGGTCTTCCACGGGTTCGGCCTTGGCGGCGGGCGGTACGACCGGCACCACGGCAGGTGCAGCGACCGGTTCGGCCACTGATGGCCGGCTCAATGTCAGCCCCCAATATCCGGCAATGATGGCGCCCACCAGAAACAACCCGGCCAGACCCAAAGTGACGCGACTGTTCATGACGGCTCTCCCTTTCCCGCTGCGCTTTGTCTCTCTTGCAGTGACCCGTGACGTTCAACGAGATAACTTCGCAATCAGGCAGCTATGAACAAGTAACTATTTCGCTATTTGACGGTAGCGCAGCCCGAACAAAACGCCATTACGAAGGCGGAAATATCCAACGAAAGTAGAGGCCTGAAGCGCCAAATGTCGTTTTATGCCGTGAATCGGCCCCCTACTACTTTAGGGTTAATCCGTTCTTACAGTTGTAGGCTCGAGAAATGCCGACAATGCTGATGCTGGCACAGGGAAATCATGTTGCGAACGCGCAACACCTGGCGTGCTCAAGGAGAATTCTCATGTCGTATTCCCTCATTGTTCAAAAGATCAAATCCACGACCACATTTTTCAAAGGTCTGACCAAAGACACTGAAGGCGCGTCCGCCATCGAGTACGCGTTGGTGGTCGGTCTGGTGGCGCTGGTGATTGCCGCGTTCGGTTCGGGCATCGGCACGCGTGTCACCGCGATTCTGACCCAGATCCAGACCGCGCTCGGCGGATAACTTGTCAATGCAGCCATTGGGTTCTACCGTCAGCACTCAGTCCATTGCAGGTGTTGCCTATGAACTCCTCACACACTCCACGCCAGCAGTTGCTCCTCGTCGACGATGAGGAGGACGCACTGCTGGAGCTTGCGGAGTTGCTGGAGGGCGAAGGCTTCACCTGTCACACCGCGACGTCGGTAAAACTCGCCCTGCACCATCTGACCCGCCATCCCGATATCGCCTTGGTGATCACCGATCTGCGCATGCCGGAAGAAAGCGGCATGTCGCTGATCAAGCGCCTGCGTGAGCACACCTCGCGCCAGCATCTGCCGGTGATCGTCACCTCCGGGCACGCGGACATGGAGGACGTCAGCGACATGCTGCGCTTGCAGGTGCTGGATCTGTTCCGTAAGCCGATCTATCACGTGCGCTTGCTGGAAACCCTGGACAATCTGTTTCCCAAACCCAAGGTCAGCAGCGTTCGCGGGGTATGACCCCGTTGAGTGCGGGGGTCAGTTGAAGTCAGTGCGCGGTCACCCGTTGCCGTCCCGAGTTGCCGGGTGATAAGGCCAGGGCCAATTGGGTGCGGTTATGCATGTGCGTCAGACGCAGCACTTGCGAGACATAGAGTTTTACCGTGTTCTCGGTAATGCCCAATTCACAGGCGATCTGATAGTTGGTCTGGCCCTTGCCAACCAACCTTGCGACGTCGAGCTGACGTGGCGACAACTGATTGAAAATCGCCGGTATCTCCACGCCTTCCAGCTCAGCCGACGTGTCGTCACTTGCAGGCGCGGGGCCACGGCGAACTTTGTCGAGGTCCTGGTAGAGATCGTCGATCGACTCGGAGAGGTATTGCAGCTTCTGATTCAGATGGCCCAATTGCAGGGTTTTCTGCCGTTCCTGCAATGCCACTTCCTGGCGTTGCAGACCTTCGAGCAGTTCGTCCAGATCAATCGGTTTCTGGTAGTAGTCGGCGATCCCGGCGCGCAAGGCTTTGATCACGTCCTGTTTGTCGGCGCGACCGGTGAGCATGATGGCTTCGAACACGCGATGCTTGCCCGCCAGCCGTTGCAGTTCCTGCACCAGTTGAATGCCGTCCATGTCCGGCATATGCAGGTCACACAGGACCAGGCCGATGGCGGGATCTTCGACGAATTGTTCGATCGCCTGCTTGCTCGATTCGCAAGGCACGCAACGGTAGCCGCTGCTTTCGATGAATTCGCAGAGTTCCTCGACAATCAGCGGCTGATCGTCGACCACCAGCACCTTTATCGCAGACGTAAGCTTGTTCACTTGCCACTCCATGCCCAGGCCAAAGGCTGACCGTTCCTGTACTGACAGCGCGAAGCTGTACAACGTTGATTTGAAAGTAGACGCACTTTCCGACTATGTACATAGCAGTAGTGGCATGCGGCGACTAATGGATCCAAAGCAAAGTCAGCACTGTTCCGATCAGCACGAACGGTGCAAATGGCAGCTTTTTTGACTTGTCTGGCCCTAGATATCGAAGACGTTCTCTAAGCCCTTGACTCATATGCAGCCAGAGTTTTGGCACCAGCAGGATCCACAGGGCGCTGGACAGCGCTGCACCGATGAACGCGCCGAGCAGCAGCGTACCGTCCGTCGCAAGCGCCAAGGCTGTCATTAATTTCACATCGCCGGCGCCAAAACGTTTCAGGATATAACCAGGAATAGAAAGCACCACGGCCAGCAGCACTGCCCAGCCTGCTTGCGCCATGTCGGCGCCGAGCCAGGTGTGACCGGTGATCAACAAGTATCCCAGCGCCAGCCCGCCCACCCCCAGGGTCAGGCCATTGCCGATATGCCGCTGGCGGGCATCCTGCGCCGCACAAAGTGTCAGCCAGATCAGTAGGACAAAGCTGTGCATGCGGTAAAAAACGTCCGTTTTGGCCGAATGATTCTATGCTGATATTACGTAGTGATTGTCAGGGTAGACGCACTCATGAAATCCGGCCTCCCCCGCAAGCAAAAAGGCGCTGTCGCCATCGAATTCGCCTTGGTGTTCATCGTTTTTTTTGCCGTGTTTTATGGTCTGGTCAGCTACAGCCTGCCGCTGTTGCTGATGCAGTCGTTCAATGAATCGACGGCCGAAGCCGTGCGCCGCAGCGTGGCACTTGATCCGGCCACCGCCAATTACCCCGCCGCCGTCACGGCCACTGCCAGATCCGAGCTGACCCGGCAATTGGCGTGGCTGCCCGGCGCCTTGAACTTCAACGCCGCCTCGGACAGCACCATCACCTATACCGGCGGCGTGCTGACCGTGACCATCAACTATCCCACCAGCAAATTGAATCAGGCACTGCCGTTTCTGGTGTTGCCGGGCATCGGTTCGGTACCGCGCCTGCCCGCGACGCTACGCGCCTCGTCGAGCCTGCAATTTTGAGTTCCGGTGACAAGCTGTTCGGTCGCCTGCTCAATCGACACCCCGAAACGGTCCAGCCGCTGGACAACCCTGTGGTGCCGAGCGTCGGCCTGCAACTGCATCTGGATGGCGATGGCCAGGTCCTTCATCTGAGCGGGCCGCTGCGCCATGTACTCGCGCAGCGGATGTCCACCAGCCATCCCGCGCCGTTGCTGGAGTATGTGTTGCCACACAGCAGCCTCGCGCTGGAGGGGCGACCAGCCGATTGGCAAGGCCAGTTGCTCGACCTGGATTTTTTCAGCCTCGCCGGTCCGCCGCTGCATTTACGCGGCTGGGTGCAGGCGCAAGGTGACGGCTGGCTGCTGCAGTTGCTCGACATCGGCGACCTGCTCGGCGAACGCCGGCAGACCCGCAGTCGCGAGCAATGCCAGTTGTTGGCCACGCAGGTTCGCGATCAGTTGCGCCTGGGCAGCCTCGCCCGCTTGCCCGAGGTACTGGGCGAACAGTTGCAACGCCTGAGTCAGCATTTACACATCCCTTGTCTGGCGGTGGCACTGCTCGATGAGCAAGGCCAGGGCTGGCAGGTTCATCAGCATTACGCCGCGTTGCAGGCACCGCAGATATGGCGTGATCAGCAGCGTCTGGGCACTGGCCTCGACAGTCTCAACGGCGCCTTGCCGCAACGTTTGCTGGCCAGCGAACAACCGCGCCTGAGCGCGCTGTTCGGCCCGCACGCAGGTTTCGCCGTGCCCTACCGCGATGCGCAGGGCGTCGCGGCGTGGTTGCTCTGCGCCAGTTATAACGCGCAGCAACAGGCACCGGATCTGAACGATCACGACTGGCTGTTGGTGGCCGCTGCCGTGGCCGCGCCGTTACTGGAGCGCCTGCGCGAGCATCGCCATCACCAACAACTGGAACGCCTTGACGTGCTGCAAGCGCTGCTCGGCACCGGTTGGTGGGAGGTCAGCAGCGACAGCGCCGAAGTCCAACTGGCCCCGGCGCTGGCCGCCAGCCTGGGTTTGTCAGCGGAACGGCTACCGATTCAGGACTGGTTCACTCAGGTGCATCCCGCCGACCGCGATGAGCTGCGCAGCCATCTGCAAGCCTTGCAGGACGAAGGCACGCCACTGGAATTGTGTGTGCGCCTGCAATCCAGCGATCGGCCGTTGCCTTTGTGGTATCGCTTGCAGGGTCGCTCGCTGGGCATCGGTGCCGAGCGCCGGTTGGTGGGCTTCATGCTCGACATCAGCGACATCAAGAATCAGCAGCAACAGGCTGCCGCCGCTCACGCGCGGCTGGACAATCTGATCGCCAGTGCCCCTGCCGTGATCTATGTGCAGCGCTATGTCGAAGGCGCGCTGCAACCGACGTTTTTCAGCGCCAGCCTGCAACCGTTGCTCGGCTGGAATCTCGCTGATTGCGACAACGGGCGGCTGGTCGAACACGTCTATCCCGAAGACCGCCCGCGCTATTTCGAACGCACACGCCAGTTGCTGCGCGAAGGTTCGGTGAGCACGCGCTATCGCGTGCTCGACCGTCAGGGCAATGCGCACTGGCTGCTCGACGAAGCCAAGCTGCTGCGTGACGATCTCGGCCTGCCCGTAGAAGCGGTGGGATTGTGGCTGGACGTCACCGAAGCGACCCTCGCCGCCGAACAGGTCAAGGCCAGCGAAGAGCGTTACCGGATTCTGGTGGAAGACTCGCCGGCGATGATTTGCCGCTACCGCCCGGACCTGACACTGACCTTCGGCAACCGGCCGTTGGCGACGTATCTGGAATGCCTGCCCGAGCAATTGCCCGGCGTGAATCTGGGCGGCTGGATGTCCGACGAACAGCGCGAAGCCTTCATCCAGCGCCTGGCGCAATTGACCCCGGAACAGCCGGTGAGCAGCGCCGAAATCAATTTGCGCCTGCCCGGTCGCGAGCACGCGTGGTGGGTCTGGTCGGATCGTGGAGTGTTTGATGAGCAAGGTCGCCTGATCGAGGTGCAAGCGGTGGGACGCGACAACACCGAGGTGCGGCGCTCCCAGCAGCAGCTGACGCAAAGCGCAAAAATGGCCACCCTCGGCGAAATGGCCACCGGTCTCGCTCACGAAATCAACCAGCCGCTGAACGTGATGCGCATGGCCATCGTCAATGTGCTCAAGCGTCTGGGCAACGGCGATGTGCAGATCGACTATTTGACCGACAAGCTCAATCGCATCGACGCGCAAGTGCAACGGGCGGCACGGGTGGTGGATCACATGCGCGTGTTCGGCCGCCGCTCGGAAATCGAACAGCATCCGTTCAACCCCCTCGATGCCATTGAAGGCACGCTGTCGCTGCTGTCGGAAGGCTTGCGTGGCAAAGGTGTCGAGTTGCGGGTCAACGAGGCGGAGTTTCAGGTTCAGGTGCGCGGCTATGTCGATCAACTCGAACAAGTGCTGATCAATCTGATGGTCAATGCGCGCGATGCCTTGCTCGGCAAGCGCGAGGCGGATCGCGACTTCCAGCCGTGGATCGCCGTGCGTGCCGAGTGCGATGAGCACGTGGTGCGGTTGTGGGTCGAGGACAACGGCGGCGGCATTGATCCGCGTCTGCTGGAGCGCATTTTCGAGCCATTCTTCACCACCAAACCGGTTGGCGTCGGCACCGGTCTGGGCTTGTCGGTGAGTTACGGCATCATCGACAACATGGGCGGACGCCTGAGTGTGCGCAATGGCGACGAAGGTGCTCAGTTCTGTATCGAGCTGCCGATCGCGCTCAACGATTAAATCACCAGGGTCGGCTGGCCGGGCGGTCGACAACTGAGGTTGGCGCCGACATCGACCTTGTTCAGAGTGATGCCAAGGTTGGCGAGCAAACTGTCGAGGATCGGGTCAAGCACCGGGCTGAGCAAGTTGTCGATGACCACGCCCAGCGTGTTGTTGACGCCAGCCAGGACATCCGCAGTGGTGGTGAGCAAACCGCCCAGCAGGCTCGAACCGGTGGGTTTGTAGGCTTGCACCTGAACCCCGCTCAACGTGCCTTTCAGGCTATTGACCACGCCTTGTGTACCGAAGCTGTAGTTCAGCGGCGGTTGCTTGATTTCCGGTGGCTGATTGTAGGTGTGGATGTTCTGGGTACTGGCCACCGAGGTGTCCACCATCACGCCGAGACCGCCACCGTAAAACGGCTTGCGCGAGTTGGGATCGCAAGTGGCCGAGCCCAGGCCCAGCAGTGGAATGGTGCAGGTGATGACGCCGACATCGATCAACGCCAGCGGCTGCACCGTGACGTCTGCCGAGGATGAAAACGCATTGGTCGCGTCGATCTTGCCGACCTTGAGTTTGACCAGTGAGGAGTTGGTCTGGGTGGTCAGGCTTTTGGTCGCATCGCTCAAGCAGTTGTAATCGGTGACATGGCTGTCGGCGGCCGAAGCTTCCAGGAGAATGTCGATGCTCGACGTCGGCAGAATCTTCAGGTCCGTGCGCTGACAGGTGCCACCGAGCGTGCAAAACAACGAGTTCAGCGTACCGGCAATGTTCAGGTGCAACAGGTTGTTCAGTGTGTCCGTCAATCCGCCCACCAGCGGCGTACTGACGATGGCGCTGGCCAGCCCGGCGACGCCAGACAGCACCGGCAGGTTCAGCGAGATCAACGTGCGCACCTGCGCGGTTTTCACGTAAATCCGGTTGGCACCCATGGGGTCGGCCTTGGCCAGCATCGGGTTGCCCACGGCCGACAATTGCGGCGGCTGAATGACTTTGACTTTGACCGAGCCGTTGACCAGCCCCGGAATGCTCAACGGCACCGTCGCGCTCAGCGCGTTCTGACTGTTGGCCACCTGCACGACGGCCTCAAGCAACTGGAACACTTGCAGATTGGCATTGAGCGCGGCAGACGTGGCACCGGTCTGCAACTGCAGTAATTTGCCCAGCGCCACTTCGGTGCTGCCGACCACGGCCTTCAACCCGAGCAGGCCGTTGACCGCGACACTGGTAGTGGTGCCACCCTTGGTCAGCACGGTGATGGCGGTATCGATCAGTTGGCCGATCTGGATGTTCTTGCTCAACAGTTGGGTGTAGTTGCCGGCATCCACATTGACATCGAGCGCCAGTTGATTGAGGTAACTGAGCAGGTTGATATTGGCGTCCAGCAACCCCTGCCAGCCAGCAACGCTGAGGTTGAGGCTGCCACCAAGCATGCCCCCCCATACCGAGTTGAGGAGCGCAGACTTGCTCGCATCGACGGTGGCCAGCGTAGTGCCGATGGTCAATTGCGCCTGTGGCGGCAGAATCGAGGAGGCGCCGACGGCGGTAGCGCCGAGGCGAGTGGTCGGCGAGACGCTGCCCGGGGTAAACAGCCCGTACAACGCCGCAGCCACACTGCTGGGCACGACCCGGGTGGCGACCACACTGATGGCTTCTTTCTTGCTGGCATCGGCGGCGAAGGCGCGCAGGTTGTTGGCACCGGTTTGAACGGTGCCGCAGGTCACGACAAGAGTCGCCCCCTGGCCCACGGTAAAACCGTTGCGCGCCGCACTGGCGGTGGCGTAAGCGTTGGCGCTGGCACCTGACAGGCAATCGCCACCGCGCGAGACCGCCTCCAGCGCGGCGACATCGACCACCCGCTGCAAGCGGCGTTGCTCCATGTACAAACGGCCGCTGTCGACCACCAGGACCATGCACACCAAGGCCAGGCCCAGGGTCAGCGCCGCCATCAGACCGATCGCCCCGCGCTGCCGGGCCGGGCCGTTGAATTGCGAACGAGGCGACATCGCGCACTCCTTTGCCGGCGCACTGCCGAGCGCTACCTCCATTGGTGGATTTGAGTGTAGACGGCGCTGGATAAGACTGCTGGCAACAAGCCAGTCCCTTGGCAATGGAATGCTGACTTTGGGCAACCAATGAACCTGTGGGAGCGGGCTTGCCCGCGATAACGGTGGGTCAGACACATCAGTGCTGTATGTGCCGCCGTCATCGCGGGCAAGCCCGCTCCCACAGGGTTCGAATTGATGTTAAGGGCAGTTAACGCGGTGGGTAGTTGGAGAGGATGCGGGCGACTGTCTCGCGAATGGCATTGCTGCGATCCTCCGGATTCGGCTTGCTGGCCAGCATCTGCTCATCGCTGCCGCGCCACACCAGTTTGCCGTCCTTGCCGTCGAGCAGGTCAATCTGGATGGTCGCGACCTTGTAGGTGATATTGCGCGTTTCGTTGTACATCGGCGCGCCCCAGTAGCCGTTCCACGGGCCACCCCAACCGCCACCGTAGTTGGTCGTCACTTGCTGCTGACGATCCTCGACGATCAGGTAGGTCTGCACGCTCAAATCACCTTTGCCGCCCGCGGCGGCAGGGCGCAAGCCACGCTGATCGAGTTGATCGCTGACGGCCTGGCGGATGCGCTGTTCGGTCAGGTCGCTCTTGATCCGTGGATCGTCGGGGCGATATTGCAGAGCGGGGTCTTTCCAGCTCCAGCTGCGATAGGCGGCAAAGTCGCGGCTGGCATCAAAGTCATGGTTGACCTGGTTGGCGGCGCAGGCACTGAGCAGCGCGGCCATGGCCAGTAAAGCGAGACGGCGGAACATGGTTGTTCTCCACTTGAAGACATGAACCTGCAGGAGCTTCCCGACAGCCGGAAGCTAACTGGGAGGATACGCCGACATGGCCTTTTCGACAGCCTCGCGAATCGCATCGGTGCGATCGATCTGGCTGCCCTTGTTCGCGGTTTCGGCGCTGGCACTCCACACCGGTTGCCCGGTGCCAGCGTCGAACAGATCGACCCGCACCACCACTACCTGCTCCTGATACGTGCGCACGACCGGCACGCTGTTGTACATGCCGTAACCGCGACCGTAACGATCATAGCCGCCGTACCCGCCGTAGCCGTAATCGTCCTGGACCTGACGCAAGCGGGTTTCCAGACGCAGGTTGGCTGTGACGAACAGGTCTGCCGGGCGATTGTCGTGCAGAGGACGCAAGCCGCGTTGATCCAGCGCATTGCTCACCGCTTCGGCCACTTGCGCCGAATCCGCCCAGGCCGTGCCCGGCGGCAACTGCCCGTTGAGCCAGGCCCAACTGCGGTAACGCCCATAATCGCGCGGTGGCGCCGGGTAAGCGCTGCGATCAAAGGTGTTGGACGCTTGCGGTGGCGCTGGCGGCAGGGGCTGCGACTGCGCGACGTAGGGGTTGCTGCCCTGGCAGGCGGCCAACCCCAGACAGATCAGCAATAACCCCGCTTGTGCTTTCATTTCGCGCTCCGATCAGATCGGCCGGCAGATCCAGTGCAAGTAACGCCCAAGCCCGGCGAAGCCTGGGTGACGACGGTGAGCGAGCTCCATCTCGAGTAAATCCACGAGTTCGGCGCGGGCCTGGAATTCCACCGGCATGTAGTCGTGGAAAACCCGTATCCCGCTCTGGCTTTCGACCTGCCACAGGCCGTCGAGTTGCGTTGCCAGTTCCCTCGGATCGAGAGGTTGCTGCGGAGTCAGGCTCTGCTTTTCGCCGGCCATGTCGTTCTTGCGCATCTTCTTGAAATGGCCCTTGAGCAGATTTCGATAAATCAGCGCATCGCGGTTGTAGAACGCCAGCGACAACCAGCCACCGGGCTTGGTCAGTTGGTGCAACACCGGCAGGATCGCGTGGGGTTCGGCCAGCCATTCCAGCACCGCATGGCAGATCACCAGGTCATACGGTTCGGTGAGTTGCCCGAAGAGTTCCTGCCACGGCGCCTGAATGAACGTCGCGGTCTGCCCCGCCTCGGCGAAGCGCTGGCGGGCGCCTTCGAGCATCGGCTCGGCCGGCTCGGTAAAGGTCACGTCATGCCCGCGTTCGGCCAGCCACAGCGACATGTGGCCCAGACCTCCGCCGATATCGAGTACGCGCAACGGACGATCCGGCAGCGCTTCGGCGAGGTCAGCCTGCAACACCGCGAGGCGAATCGCGCCTTTGGCGCCGCCGTAGATTTTTTCGGCGAAGCGGGTCGCCAACTGATCGAAATGCCGGTCGCTCATCAGCTGAACCGCCGTTCGCTGTCGGCGAGCTTGCTGCGCACCACTTCATTCATGTCCAGCCCCAACTCGCTGCACAGCAGCAACAGATACAGGACGATATCGCCGACTTCCTGCCCGGCGTGGGCGAGTTTGTCTGCCGGCAACTGGCGCGACTGGTCTTCCGTCAGCCATTGGAAGATCTCCACCAGTTCGGACATCTCGACGCTGGCGGCCATGGCGAGGTTTTTCGGGCTGTGAAATTGCCGCCAGTCATTGCGGTCGCGAATGGCGTGCAGGCGTTCGGTCAGTTCAACAAGGTTCATCGGGCTCTCCTGAAGGCGTATAGCTTCGGGGGGATGTCCACCAAAGGCAAGCAGCGCAGGTGATCTAGTGTGGGAGCGAGCCTGCTCGCGAATGCGCTGTGTCATCAACCATTGATGTCACTGACACAACGCCTTCGCAAGCAGGCTCGCTCCCACAGAGATTGAGTAAACCCACTATCATGCAGGGAACTCGGCCACCTGCGTTGTGGCCCAAGGCTCAGCTCTTTCATCAGGATGCACACATGCAGGTAGAAAGCTTTTTCGAATGGCTCGGCCAGGCGCTCGGTTCGGTCATCCGCTTTATCGTTGATGGCCTCAGTGGCCTGTTCAACATTCTGAGCAATGCCGGTGGCAACTTTGTCGACGGGCTGGCCAAGACGCTGGGGATGGACACGTCGATCATCAGCATCATCGCGCTGATCGTCGGGTTGATGCTGCTGTGGTCGGCGATTCGCGCGTTCATGAATGCGTCGATCATTGCCGGGATTATCTGGTTGCTGCTGGGGTTGTGGTTGCTGAGCTGGATTATTCATTAACACCACCGCCCCCCTGTGGGAGCGAGCCTGCTCGCGAATGGCCGGCACCCCCGAGATC